>JAAZCS010000182.1 GCA_012513125.1 Treponema sp.
AAATGGTGAATTTGCCGACAAAAAAGATGCAGCAGTTAATGCTTTGTCAATTGAATCAGGAAATCTAGTTATTGCTTCTACAATAATTCTGCTAGTTCTAGGTTCAAGTGGAAATTTTACCATTATTTTTCCAATTGCAGAAAGAGTGTTGTCGTCATCAAGAGCTCCAAGCATATGAAGAGTGTCAACGGCTCCAATTATTCCTTCTTTACCCGGTTTTGAAATGAAATCAAAGTTGAAAAAATCAGTAATACCCAATTCTGACATTCTTAGGACAACTTCGCTTAAGTCAGTTCTGTAGATTTCTTCTGTTGAATAAACAGGTCTTTGTTCAAAATCTTTTCGGGTATAAAGTCTGTAGCACGTTCCTTCTTGTGTTCTTCCAGCTCTTCCTTTTCGCTGATTGCATGAAGCTTTTGAAACAGGAGTTTCGATTAAGCTAGATGTGAACAGATGAGGGTTGTAAAAATTTAATTTTGCAAGTCCACAGTCGATTACTGTTGTTATATCTCTGATTGTTACTGAAGTTTCTGCAATGTTTGTTGAAATGACTACTTTTTTCTTTCCTTCTGGAGGATCGTCAAAAACGCGTTCTTGTTCTTCTTTTGGAAGCCTTCCGTATAAAGGTAAAATGTGTAGTTTTTTTCCAAATGGTGAATGATAAAGTCTATCAACGCAATCCTTAATAATTTTTTCTCCAGGTAAGAAGATTAATATGCCACCTTCTTCATCGTTGTCTAAAACTCTGTCTATAGTTTGGCATATTTTTGATAAAAGAGCTTCGCTTGCATTTTCGCTTGATGTACTACATGCAACTGTTGGTGGGTCATAAACAATTGCAACTGGGAATGTAATTGTGTCTATTGAAACTATAGGTGCGTTGTCAAAATATTCCGAAAAAGCTTGTGTGTTCATTGTTGCAGAACTTACAATTACTCTAAAATCGCTTCTTTCTTTTAGTACACGTTTTAATAAACCTAGAACAAAATCAATATTTAAACTTCGTTCGTGTGCTTCATCAACCATTATTACAGAATATTTTGAAAGCCAAGGATCAAGTTTCATTTCTTGAAGAAGAATTCCATCAGTCATAATTTTGATTCTTGTTGTGCTATCTGTTTTGTCAATAAACCTCATTTTGTAGCCGACAAGTCCGGGATATGTTGTTCCAAGTTGTTTTGAAATAAATTCACTTACAGAAATTGCAGCAATTCTTCTAGGTTGCGTAACAGCTATCATTCCGCTATTTGCATATCCTGCTTCATACAAAATTACGGGGATTTGTGTCGTTTTTCCAGAACCTGTTGGACTTTCAACAATTACGACTTGATTATCTTTTAGGGTATCTAAAATTCTTTGTTTTTGTTCATAAACGGGTAGAGATGTATATTCTATTGCCATATCACTGTTTCCTTTGTTGTTTCGTTGTTAATTTTTATTCTTCTTTTTATATATTCAGTCCAATCTTTTCTATTCACACTGTTTAGATAAGAAATAAACTCAGTATTCATTTTCTTTATAATATATTCATTTGCAGTATTTTTATATGTTGTAATGAATATATTTTCTGTTTTTTCAATTTTTATAGGCGAGTCTTTATTTTCTTTTGATAAAGTTACTTTATACAAAAGTCCGTCGCCTGTATTATCTCTTAGAAAATTAGGATTTGTATCTAAAAGAGATGGATTTGTTCTTTGTCCACTAATAGTATTGCCATTTGCATACATTATCAATTTTTCGTTGTGACCAGAAGTATTTTTAATAATTTCTCTATCTTTTATTATGTGTGCATGATTTGACCAAACAATATCAACTCCGCTATTAAGCATTTCATAATAAAATGATTTTTGACTATCTTTTATTTCTCTTGTGTATTCTTCTTCATTTGCGTGGATTGAAACTATAAAGAGATCGCAAGGATTTTCTTTTTTTATATTTTTGCAGAATTCTATAAATTCCGTTCTTTTTGTTTTGTTTGGTGTCAAATAATTTATGTGGGATTTAAAAGTAGGTTGATTTAGAATTTCTGTAATTGCTAAAAAAATAATTTTCCACCCATCTTTTTCAATTAGAGTGAAATTGTAATTTTCATCTTCGTTTTTTAGACCAGAAAAATATAGAGGAGATTGTGTAATATATTTGTTTGAAAAATATTCGATTGATTTTTTTGTTTCTTTGATTCCTTCTAAGTTTTGATCATTGGTGTGATTATTTGCAACTGAAAACACATTAAAACCAGCATTTATAGCAGCTTCAACATAATCTCTGGGCATATTGAAAAAAGGATATGTTGACGCAACTTTTGAATTATCAATAGGGGCTTCAATATTTGCAAAAGAAAAGGAGGCAGACTGTATATCAATTTTGATATTATCCCATATTTTATTATAATTTTTAATAGAAAAATTTGGTGTATGAGCCATAATATCGCCTGCAAAAATAAGCGAAATTGAATTTGTTTGATTTTTAGAACTGTTTTTTTGTGTAATTAATGAAGTTGATTTACATGAGGTAAAAATAAAAAAGATTAGAAATAAAAAAGAATAGAATATTTTTTTCAATAAAATACCTGAAACAAAAAAGGACAAATTTAAACAATAGTAAAAAATTGTCCTTTTTGTGTTGTTATTTGTTTTTCCAGATTTTATCTAAAACGAAAGTTTGATTTCTTTCTGCTCCAACAGAAACAATACCTACTGGAGTTCCTGTAAAGTCTTCGATAAATTCTACATAAGATTTTGCATTTTTTGGAAGCTTTTTATATGAAGTGCATTCTGTAATAGATTCTTTCCAACCTTCAAACTTTTGAAGAACGGGTTTTGCTTTGTTCAAGTCTGGAATTGAAGAAGGAAATTCTGTTACAATTTTTCCATCTATATCATATGCAACGCAAGCTTCAATTTCATCCATTGCATCGTATATATCAAGGTGTGTAAGAACTAAGCGGTCAATTGAATTAACGTGGCAAGCATAACGAAGTGCAACTAAATCTAGATATCCACAGCGACGAGGTCTTCCTGTTGTAACTCCAAATTCATTACCAGTTTTTCTAACATAGTCGCATAATTCACCTTCTGAATCATTGTTAAATTCTGATGGCATTGGACCGTTTCCAACTCTTGTTTCATAAGCTTTGAAAACACCATAAATTTTATCAATGGCTCTAGGACCGATTCCAGATCCGCTTGCAGCTCCTGCTGAACAAGAGGCACCAGAACTTACATAAGGATATGTTCCACTGTCGAGGTCAAGCATAGCTCCTTGAGCTCCTTCAAATAGAATGTTTTCTTTGCGGAATTCATACATCTTTTCTGCAATGTTCACTCTCATTGCCATAAGTTGAGATTTGTACTGTTCAAGAAATGTTTTGTCATCATCATCTAAATCGTTCCATTTTTCATCCCAATCAAGGTCAGCTAAACGGATTCCATCTCTTTCTGATTTTTGTGAATAAGTAGTGCCAATTCCTCTTCCAGTTGTTCCAATTGGACGTTTTCGTGCAGCATCTCTTTGTTTATCCATTTCTCTGTAACCAGGAAGTGTTAAATGGGCTCTATCAGAAATGAATACACGACCTTCCCAATTGATTCCGTTATCTTTTAACATCTGAAGTTCTTTAAACAAAGCTTCAGGATCGATAACCATTCCTGAACCTAAGAATACAGATTTTTCTGGATATAAAATTCCAGATGGAACTTGGTGGAGAGCATATTTCTTTCCATCAACAACAATTGTGTGACCTGCATTTGCACCGCCGGCAAAACGTACGACGTACTTAGCATCCTGTGCAAGGTAATCAACTATTTTACCTTTGCCTTCATCGCCCCATTGGGCACCCATAACTACAACGTTCATGGTAACTTCCTTGTCGCAGAATCATCGCGACTTAAAGAATTGATTTATAAGAAAAATATTTGCAGAATCATCGCAGAATATTTCTCAAAACGTATTAATCATATCATAAAAAGAATAGTGTTTCAATTCATAAATAATTCACCAAGATTTGAAGGGACAATTGATTTTCTAGGTATTTGTCAATATAATTTAATATTAATATTTTCATAAAAATAAAAAGTAAATAAATATAAAAAGGAATTTGTTTTGCAAATTCAATTAGTATCTACAAAGGAGAAATTATGGCATATTTTTTCGAAGAGCCATCACACACATTTGATGAATATCTTTTGATTCCCGGTTATACATCTAGCGATTGTATTCCAAGTAATGTTTCGTTAAAGACACCAGTTGTCCGTTATAACAAGAAAAATGGAGAAAAATGTCCTCTTACAATGAATATTCCAATGACATCCGCAGTTATGCAGGCTGTATCTAACGAAGTTTTAGCTGTTGCATTGGCAAAAGAAGGTGGAATTTCGTTTATATTTGGTTCTCAGACTATTGAAAATCAAGCAGCAATGATTTCTCGTGTAAAATCATATAAAGCAGGATTTGTAAAATCAGATACAAACATCAGACCAGATCAAACTTTGAGTGAATTGGTTGAAAAAATTCAACAGACAGGACATTCAACTGCTGCCGTAACTGAAAATGGTGAATCAAATGGAAAATTGGTTGGAATTATTACAGAAAGAGACTTCCGAATTAGTCATGTAAATCCTAACGAAAAGGTAAATACTTATATGACTCCGCTTAAAGATCTTGTAAAAGGTGAAGACGGAATAGCTCTTGAAGAAGCAAATGATTTGATTTGGAAAAATAAGATTAATCAGCTTCCTGTTGTTAGTAAAAGCGGAAATCTTTTATATTTAGTTTTCAGAAAAGATGCTGCAAGTCATGAAGAGCATCCAAATGAACTTCTTGATGAACAGAAAAGATATATTGTTGGAGCTGGAATTAATACAAGAGATTATATGGAAAGGGTTCCAAAGCTTATTGCTGCTGGTGCAGATATCTTGTGTATTGATTCTTCAGAGGGATTTACAGAATGGCAGAAGAGAGCTTTAGTTGATATTCATAAGAATTTTGGTGAAAACGTTAGGGTTGGAGCTGGAAATGTTGTTGATGCGGAAGGCTTTAATTTCTTGGCAGAAGCCGGTGCGGATTTCGTAAAAATTGGTATTGGTGGCGGTTCAATCTGTATTACTCGTGAGCAAAAAGGTATTGGAAGAGGACAAGCAACAGCAACAATAGAAGTAGCAAAGGCACGAGATGAATGGTTCAAGAAAACTGGTGTTTATATTCCTATTTGTTCTGATGGAGGAATCGTTCATGATCATCATATAACATTGGCTCTTGCAATGGGTGCTGATTTTGTTATGCTAGGCAGATATTTTGCAAGGTTTGATGAATCTCCAACAAATAAATTAATTGTTAATGGCAATTATGTAAAAGAATATTGGGGTGAAGGTTCTAATAGAGCTAGAAACTGGCAACGCTATGATTTGGGCGGTTCTAAGAAGATGGCTTTTGAAGAAGGTGTTGATTCATACGTTCCATATGCTGGAAGTCTTCATGACAATGTAAACACTACAACAAGCAAGATAATTCATACAATGTGCAATTGTGGTGTAATGAATATAGACGATTTACAGAAGAAAGCAAAAATTACTTTACTTTCACCAGCTTCTATCCGTGAAGGTTCTGCTCATGATGTTATTGTAAAGAATAGTATTAAGGCTAACTAATTAGATTTTATTTAATTCTAATATTTATTTTAGGCTCGTTGATAGTAAAATATTAATGAGCCTAAAATTTTATAAAGGGTATACAAAAAAATAGAATAAATATTATAAGTGAAAAGATGATTTTTTATTGAAGAGAATATTTATTTTAACTATAATGGCTTCATTATGGAAGAAAAGATTGTAATCCGTGGTGCTAGAGAGCATAATTTAAAAAATATAAATGTTTCATTACCTCGGAATAAACTTGTAGTAATATCAGGTTTGTCAGGATCTGGCAAAAGTTCACTTGCGTTTGATACACTTTTTGCTGAGGGGCAACGCCGATATATGGAAAGCCTATCAGCGTATGCAAGACAGTTCCTTGGAAGAATGGATAAGCCTGATGTTGATTTAATAGAGGGGCTTTCTCCTGCTATTTCAATTGAACAGAAATCTACAAATAAAAATCCTCGTTCAACAGTAGGAACAATTACTGAAATTTATGATTATTATAGATTGCTTTTTGCAAGAATAGGACGCTCACATTGTCCTGTTTGTGGTAAGGAAATAAAAGAACAAAGTGTAGATCAAATAATTGATGCTGTGCTTCAATGGCCAGATGACACAAAAATTCAAATATTAGCACCGGTTATAAAAGGGAAGAAAGGTGAACATCAAAAGATTCTTGATGATGCAAGAAAATCAGGATTTATAAGAGCTAGAATAGATGGTGTTGTTGCAAGCTTGGAAGATTCAATAAAGCTTGATAAGCAGAAAAAACACACAATAGAAATTATTGTTGACAGAATTATTATAAGTCGGGAAGAGAGAAGTAGAATTGCCGATGGAATTGAGATTGCCCTAAAAGCTGCAAATGGAATTGTTGTGGTATTAAAGGTAGTAGGGGACAAAGAGGAAGAAGTGTTTTTTAGCCAGAAAAATGCTTGTCCTGAATGTGGAATTTCTATTCCTGAACTTCAACCTCGTCTTTTTTCATTTAATAATCCATTCGGGGCTTGTCCTGAATGTACAGGTCTTGGTATAAAAAGTGAATATGATATGAAATTGATAATTCCAGATGAATCTGTTTCATATGAAGATTCTGGAATAAAACCTTATACACCAACTTCAAAATGGAATTCAACGAGATTGGGGGCATTGGCTCAGTCTTATGGTTGGTCATTAAAAGATCCTATAAACACTCTTACAAAAGAACAAAAAGACGCTTTATTAAATGGAAGCGATAGAATGCTTCATTTTGAATATACAGGAATGAATGGAAGACATGCTTTTTATGATCAAGTATGGCCTGGAATTATCCCTGATTTAAAAAGACGTTATGTTGAAGCTTGGGGTGATAATGCAAAAGAGAGTTTAGAAAAATTCATGACACAAAGTGTTTGTTCTTCATGCGGGGGGCAAAGGTTACGAAAAGAAGCTCTTGGTGTAACAGTAGGTGGAAAGAATATTTGGCAACTTTGTGAGATGTCAGTATCTGAATCTGTAGATTTTTTTGAACACTTAACGTTTACAATTTCAGAATCAAAAATTGCAGCTCAAGTGTTAAAAGAAATAAAATCAAGATTAAATTTCCTTGTAAATGTTGGACTTGACTATTTGACATTGGAACGACCAGCTGAAACTTTGAGTGGAGGAGAAGCACAGAGAATTAGGCTTGCAACTCAGATTGGTTCAGCTTTGTGTGGTGTAATGTATATTTTGGATGAACCGTCAATAGGACTTGATCAGAAAGACAATCAAAAATTAATAAATACACTATTACAATTGCGTGATAATCAAAATACAGTAATTGTCGTGGAGCATGATGAAGATACGCTCAGAGCCGCAGATTACATTATCGATATGGGCAAAGGGGCTGGGGTTCATGGAGGAAGTGTGATTGCTTGTGGCACTCCTTCTGAAGTAATGAAAAATAATGAGAGTATTACAGGCCAATATTTGGCAGGTATTATCAAAATGGAAATTCCTTCAGTCAGACGAAAAGGAAACGGAAAAATCTTATCAATAGTAAATGCCTCAGAACATAATTTACGGAATATTAGCGTTGATATTCCGCTTGGAACATTTACCTGTATTACCGGAGTCAGTGGTTCTGGAAAATCAACATTGATGAGCGATGTTTTGTATCCTTATGTTTCAAATAAAGTTATGAGAACTAAATATTCTTGTGGAAAGTGTGAAAAAATATTGGGTATTGAAGAAATTGATAAGGTTATAAATATTGACCAAAGTCCAATTGGAAGAACACCAAGATCAAATCCTGTAACTTATGTTGGAGTATTTGATTCTATAAGAGACTTGTTTTCAACTTTACCAGAGGCGAAAGCTAGAGGTTACCAAAAAGGACGTTTCAGTTTTAATGTAAAAGGCGGTAGATGTGAAAATTGCCAGGGTGCAGGGGAGAATGTTATTGAAATGAATTTTCTTCCTGATGTATATGTTCAGTGTGAAGTGTGCCAAGGAAAGAGATTCAATAAAGAAACATTGGAAGTGATGTATAAAGGCAAGAATATAAATGATGTGTTAAATATGACAATTGATGAAGCTTGTGATTTTTTTGTTTCTATTCCTCACATTTCACGAAAGCTTGAATCTCTAAAATCTGTTGGTCTTGGATATATCCAGCTTGGTCAAAATGCCTTGACTTTAAGTGGTGGTGAAGCGCAACGCGTTAAATTAGCAAATGAATTAGCCAGAGTTTCAACAGGAAGAACTTTATACATAATGGATGAACCAACTACGGGGCTTCATTTTGCTGATGTAAAACAATTAATGTCTGTGATTCAGAGGTTGGTTGATCAAGGAAATTCTGTTTTAATGATAGAACATAATCTTGATGTTATTTGTCAGGCTGATTACATTATAGATTTAGGACCTGATGGTGGTTTTAGAGGTGGTACTATTGTTGCACAAGGATTGCCTGAAGATGTAGCGGAAGTAAATGGTTCTTACACCGGTCAGTTTATAAAAGAAAAGTTGAAGCTGTAGGTTTTTACTAAAGATGAGAGTGGATTTATAAAAGTGTTTGAATTATTTTGTATCAGTAAGAAAAGTTCTCTAAGAAAGTGTTTATCTCTTCTTTTATTGCTAAATATTGTATTTATTTATGCTCAGGATGAAGAAAAAAAGACGAAGAACATTATAACAACAATAACTATAAATCATGCAAGGCAAACTGATTACAAAAAGGACGAAGAAACCGGAAATGATTCAATTTTTTTGCAAGGTTCTGTTGAATTAAATGTTCAAAAGGATGAGTCAACAACAACAATTAAAGCGGATTCTGTAAAATATGACCGAATAACAGAAATGCTTTATGCAGAAGGCAATGTTGAAATCATTACAAATAAGTCATCAAATGGAAATGAAACAATTTATGCAAAATCAGTAATGTTGAACACTTCTACTTTGGAAGGAATATTTGATGATGGAAAAGTAATACAAACTCAGTCTGATTTATTATCCCTGCCATCTGGTTCCACTTTAGTTGTATTTTCAGACATATTTGGAAAAACAAGTAATAATTCAATTTCCTTTAAAAATAGTAGCCTAACATTTTGTGAAGATGAAAACCCACATTGGCATATTGATGCAACTAGAACATGGCTTTTACCAGGTGGAGAATTTGCTTTTTTCAATGCTTTGCTTTATGTAGGTGTCGTTCCTGTAATGTACTTTCCTCTTTTCTATTATCCAAAAGATGAATTAATTTTTAATCCCGTATTTGGTTATACTCAAAGAGGTGGATACAATATTCAAACAACAACATATCTTTATGGAAGAAAACCACTAGACACTTCATCATCAACTAAAACTACTTCCACTACTGATACTGATACAAGTTCAACATCTTCTTCAACTAAAGATTCACTAAAATCTTTGTACAATTTTATGAAGCCGAATAAGCTTAAAAATCAACAGTTAGAGGGATTAGTTCTTCATAATTTAGATACAGATTATTCGGGGAAAACTTCATCATATTTGAAATTTCTTGCAGATTGGTATTCAAATCTTGGAATAATGCTTGGTTTAGATGGAAAATTTGCTCCGTCATCAAAATATTTGACAAATTTAGATTTTAATCTGCATTTAGGATTTAGTAATACTGTTTTTAATCATAGTGGAGTTTATTCACCTCTTTCGTCATATGGATTTAAATATCAAGATGAATCGAACTTTTTAGGATTGAAGCTTCCATTTAGATATGGTGGCAATATCAATTTACTCGTTTCTAAGCCGATTAAAATCAATTTATCTTTTCCTTTTTATTCTGATCCTTATTTTTCGTCTGATTTTAATACCAGAAGTGAATATATGGATTGGATTTCTTATTTGATAGAAAACATAAATCGTTCAACTGGTGATACAACGGAAAGTACAACAACAACAGAAACTTCATCTTATACGTGGAATTTAACAACTTCATTTAATCCCACAATTATGGATTTTTTGAAACCTTACATATCATCTTTTTCAATTTCAACAACTTCTTCTGTAAATATTTCATCTTTGACAAATACATCGCTAAAAAGTGTTGATGAATGGACAACTTATACACCGTCAAGAAAATTTTATTATCCATCTCAGATTACTCCAGTAAAAGCAGAAATAAGCCTAAAGGGAACGATTTTTCAATATCCAAGCAGTAAATCAACAAAAGAAATTAAGACAAATGATTATAAAGTGAGTCTCAACGCTCCAGATGAAATTAAAAGTGAAAAAGAAAAACAGCAGGAAAAAAATGCAGGTTCTGCAGATGAAAAAAATGACAATAGTGAAAAAAAGGAATCAGAAGAATTATCACTTCAACCAATTTTGCCTGAATTAGCAGTATCTACAAATGAGTATACAATTCCCAAAGGTTTTTCATATAGCTTGAATTATGATTTAAGTGCCAACTATGTAAACCAGATTGGATATTCATCAGAAAAGATTACTCAACCTGAATATTTTAATTGGAATAATATAAAATCGTCAACGTACATATTTAAAACTCCTTTAGCGTTGACTAGTCAGATAAACTATGGTGGTGACTTTCTTTCAATTACAAACAGTTTTAATTATAATGCTATATATCAAGGTCATCCTTATATTTCATTTTTGTCTGATTATGGGGGATATACTTTATCTCAAGCAGAAAGCCTTGTTCTCGCAGATTATGAAGCACAAACTAAGGAAATAGTGAACGGAAATGTCTTTAAAATAAAGCCATTTAAGTATTTGGGAATGTTTAGTGATTCATCAGTTTCGTGGAAATCAAAGATAAAACTATATCATAATGAATTTATTGGTGATATTAATACTCCTTGGTGGCAGGATTATGGTGTTGACTGGACTGATAGTGAAAGTGTAACACAAAATATTATAGAAGTTTTAGTTTCGGCTCATCAGTTGAATAAAAAATTCGTTCAAAACCTTACACTAACGGGAACTTTACCTCCACAGGACAGAAAGTATACAGCTTTATTAGAATTAGTGTTTCCTCATATCAATTTTAAGATTAGTTCTGGATTGTCGGCATCAGAAAACGATTATAAACAATTAGTGTGGAAAAAAGAACAGTTGCAACAATCTATTGCATTGCAATTTCTTAATTCTAAGATTAGCATTTCAGAGTCATTTAATTATAATCTTGAAGATTCAGTTCAAGATAGTTTGAAACTTTCTTTGTCTTTATGGTCATTTCAGTTTTCTTATGTAATGGAATATTCAAATTCGTATGATTTTGTTGACGGAACAGGCTGGGTAAAAAGAACTTTTGAAAATTATTTGCCTTCTTCAATTACTGATAATGTTCCAAGCTCAATTTTAACCATGAACAGTAAAGCATTGATTCCGTCTTCTTTATCAATTTCGTATGCACCAAAAGAAAAAACTTTTTATTCGTGGTTTAAACGAATTTCTGTTGCACCAGGACTTAATACTAGTATTGTAGCTGATTTAATTAGACCTACAAACAGCTATTTTTTGTTTACGCCGTCCTTATCTATAAAAATAAATAATTTCTTTACATTTACATTCTCTACAACATCTAGAAACTCTGTAATCTATAGATATTTTCAAACAATGATTGGAGCTCCAGGAAGAATTTCGGGTGAACAGAATATATTTATCGATTTAATTAATTCATTCAGGTTTGACGATGATTCATTGCGTCAAGATTCAGGGTTTAAGCTAAAGTCATTCAATTTTGCAATAACTCATGATTTACATGATTGGGATTTTTCACTCTCGGTAAAAATAGAACCAAGGATTATTACTGAATATAATGTTTCACGATATGATTTTAGTCCTTATATTTCTCTTGGAATTGTATGGAAACCTATGGAAAGTATGAAAACTCAAATTATTGATAAATATGGAACTTGGAGTGTTCAATAATTTAGTTATAAAAACATCCATTTTATTAATATATTGTCTATATTCTATATGTGATAATCACATTAATCATTTTTATTTTAACTTCAATTATTCTTTCTATTGATGATATACGCTTTTTTCATATTCCTTTACTACTTTTGTATTTAGGGTTACTTTTGATGATTATTTCCTCATTTATTTTTTATAGAACTTTAGTATGTTCTTCTTTGATTGGAATGGTATTAATGCCACTTTTCTTTTGTGTGGTCAATTGTTTATCAAAAAAAAGTATTGGTCTTGGTGATTTTCAATATTCTATATTGTGTGGTTTTATTTCTGGAAAAAATCATTTTATTAATACTTGCATTTTGTTTTCAATTTTGGTTTTGGTTTTCTATTTTGTAGGGAAAAAACGATATATAAAGAATTTGAGAATTCCGCTTGTTCCATATATGTTTGCAGGTACAATTATGAATTTTCTGATAGTTCGTTTTTATACAGACTATTTCATCGTAAGCTAACACTAAAAATATAAAAAGTTGACGAAATATCGTAAGATGTATAGAATTAAAAAAGAGGTTTTATTGAATTCAGAATTTACGATAGTAGTTTCAGACAGCGATGTTCTTTCGTGTGTGTGTGGAACAAATGATAGCAACTTGAAGCTTATTGAGGATCATCTTGGTGTTTCAATTTATACAAAAGGCAACGAAATCTCTGTAGATAATAATAATCCCCAAGTTAGGGAGCAATTTCAATTCATTATTGATAGAATTATTGATGAAATATCTGATGGGGGTAAAAATGGAGAAGATATTGTTCTTTCCGTTTTGAATACCCAGAAAAAGTCCAAAAAGGAAGATTCTGTAATATGTGTTCCAGGTTCATATAAAAGAATTTATCCTAGAACTCAAAATCAAGCTGAATACATAAATCTGTTGCAATCAAAGGATATGGTTTTCTGTACAGGAGTTGCTGGAAGCGGTAAAACTTTTTTAGCAGTTGCTCAAGCTTTGATGTTGATTTTATCTCATAAAAAAAATAAATTAATAATTACAAGGCCGGTTGTGGAAGCAGGTGAAAGTT
The DNA here is from genome assembly GCA_012513125.1 of Treponema sp. Classification (GTDB taxonomy): domain Bacteria; phylum Spirochaetota; class Spirochaetia; order Treponematales; family Treponemataceae; genus Treponema_D. The sequence continues at coordinate 13,092 of JAAZCS010000182.1, forward strand.
TGGGGTTTTTACCAGGTGATTTGGAGCAAAAGCTTGATCCTTATTTGCGACCTCTTCACGATGCAATGGAATCCATAATTCCAATAGAAGTTGTGAATAGATTGTTTGAATCAGGAACTGTTGAGGTGGCACCCTTGGCATATATGAGAGGACGAACTCTTAATAATGCAGTAATTATTCTTGATGAGGCACAAAATAAAACTTGTTCTCAGATGAAGATGTTTTTAACACGAATGGGAGAAAATTCAAATGTTTTTGTGACAGGAGATTCAACACAGATAGATTTACCAAAAAAAGTAGAATCTGGATTAAGTCATGCAATGAATGTTTTATATAAAATAGAGGAGATAGGGTTTATTCAATTAACCACTGATGATGTAGTAAGGAATAGTTTGGTAAAACAAATTGTGAAGGCATATGAGTATGAAGAAAAAAGAAGCGAAAGCTAGTTCAAATCAATTTTTTGACGATATAGGTGATTATATCAAAAAAAAATATCCATTTCTAATATTGTTTATTGTTGGTTTTCTAACAATTTCTGCAATAAATTTTTTAAAAATTTGCACAGCTCAAAGTGTTGCAAGTTTTGTTCTTAATGATTTTGAAATTGGTCAAATTTCTGATACTACTATTATTGCAAGTCGTTCTCTTCAACCAACAGAAGGTGAGCCGATTTCTATAGTAAAAGGTGAAAAGATAATCAGAAAAGGTTTTGTTATTGATGAAGATGGATATGCAAAACTATCGAAAATGGCTTCATCGCCAGAATACATTGACTATAGGGTTTTTGCCGACAATGAAATATTTCTTTTAGTTTTGGGCATTTTTTGGTTTATTCTGTTTTCGATAATACCTTTTGGACGAAAGATAGAGCTAAAAGAGCCATTGTTGCATTTTGTTTTCTTTCTTTTGGTATACACGATTGCAGCTTTTGGACAGAAGTTTGAATATTTTTCTTCTCCTTATTCAATCTGTGTGATTATTCCATCTTGTTTGTTCATTATGCTTGTTGTAATTCTCTATGGGCAATTGTCAGCAATTTTATTATCATTTATTTTTTCGATAGGTGTATTCCAAGCAACAAATTGGGGAATTTTTCCATTTTTATTTACATTAGCAACTACTTTCAGTGCCATTGTAATTGTCAGACAGCTTGAAAGAAGATTGGACTTGGTTTTTGCATCAATTATGTTATCAATACTTGATATGCTGTTTTTGATGATGTTCAAAGTTATTTTTAATGAATCTATTGGTGAGGCAAAGTTTATTTTTATTGGTGTTGCACTTAATGGATTCTTCTCTGGAATTTTGACAATTGGATTTATGACCCCACTTGAAATTTTAATGAACACGGCTTCTGTTTTTAGATTGATGGATTTGAGTGATTTAAATAATCCTTTATTACGCAATATGTGTGTAAATGCGAATGGAACATATCAACATTCTCTGATGGTTGCTCAATTAGCTGAAGCTGCATGTAAATCAATTGGCACAAATGCTTTGTTAGCAAGAGTTGCTTCTTATTATCATGACATTGGAAAAATTGATCAAAGCGAGTATTTTGTTGAAAATCAACGTGGTGTAAATAAACATGATGACTTGAATCCTTCTTTGTCAGTTTCAATAATTAGAAGCCATGTAAAAAAAGGAATAGAAAAAGCACATCAACTTCATCTCCCTGAACAAATTGTAACAATAATTTCTGAACATCATGGAAATAGTGTAATTTCATTCTTCTATACAGAGGCAAAATCTAAAGACCCTACATTAAAACCAGAAGATTTTTCATATTCAGGAAATCCTCCTTCCACAAAGGTGAGTGCTGTTGTAATGCTTGCTGATACAGTTGAAGCGGCTTGCAGAACATTGGAAAATCCTTCTGTAATTCGTCTTGAAAAATTTATTCATTTTTTGATTAATGCAAAAATAGAAGCAAAACAATTGGATAATTGCAATCTTACTTTTAGAGATATTTCAAAAATAAAGGAAGCTTTTGTTCAAATTTTGGTTGGTTTTTATCATAGCAGAATTGAATATCCCGATCAAAATCAAACAATTGATAAAATAATTAGAGATGAAAATGAAAAATAGAATATTTATTTCAATGCAAGATGGTTTATCAGCTCCTAAATGGCTTGAACATGTTGAAGATTACATGATAAAGGCAATGGATTTTCTTAATTATTCAAATGAGGAGATTTCTCTGTTATTTTGTACTGATGATTTTATTCAAGAACTAAATAAATCTTATCGTGATATTGATTCTCCAACCGATGTGCTTTCTTTTGAAAATGATGAAAGTTATCAGGAAGAAGGAGTAAACTGGCATTGCATGGGTGATATTGCTATTAGCTTAGACACTCTTCCAAAAAATGCAGCATATTTTCATCAGAATGAAAATCAAGAATTGAAACGTCTTTTGCTTCATGGGTTGCTTCATTTAAATGGCATGGATCATGGTGAAGAGCATATTGAAGAAGGTGTGAAACCAACAGGAGAAATGCTTGTTTTACAAGAAGATATATTAGAAAAATTAAAGGATGAAACAATAATTAAATGAGTTTATTCAGCCACAAGAAAAAAAATGATGAAACCCCAGAGGAAATAGAGAATCTTCAAAAATTGAATGAAGAAAAACAAGACATGATTCAAGGTGGTGAGGATTTGTCCAAAACATCTGTAAAAGAAGTTATGATACCAAGAATTGATGTAGATTTTATTTCATCAAATATTCCAAAAGATGAATTAATTGAAAAGATTATTGAAAGCGGACATTCTAGATTTCCTGTTTATACAGATTCTATAGATAATGTAATAGGTGTTTTGTATGTAAAAGATTTACTAAAAACATTGAATGGTGAAGAAGAGCTTGATTTGCAAAAAATAATCAGAAAACCATACTTTGTTCCAGAATCAAAGCGAATCGATTCTTTGCTTAGAGAGTTTAAAAGACATCATTTACATATTGCCATTGCAATTGATGAATACGGCGGAATTTCTGGAATTGTTACAATGGAAGATATAATTGAAGAAATTGTAGGCGATATTCAAGATGAATTTGATAAAGAGCGCGAAGATATTCTATCATTGGGAACAAATGTTTGGCTTTGTGATGCCAGAGTTGATTTGGATGATTTAAATGAAATGATTGAATCTGATTATCCAGAGGAAGAATTTGATTCTTTGGGTGGATTTGTATTTGATTTATTTGGAAAAGTTCCTGTAAAATATGAAAAAGCAACTTGGAAGAATTTTGATTTTATTATTCAAGATATGGATGGACACAGAATTAATATGATTAAGGTAATTAAAAAAACTGAAAATGGTATGGATAATGAATAAAAAAAATAAAAGTTTTTTTTTAGTATTGATATTAATTTTTTCTCATTTTTGTTTCGTTTATTCCCAGACGACTGATGTTTTGTCTTTGTATAATCGTGGAAATGAATATCAAAATGAATCATCTTGGTATTTAGCCATTCAAGATTATCTTGAAGTCGTTCGCATTAATCCTGCTTTTTCTGAAGCTTGGTACAATTTGTCTGAATGTTCTTATAAATTAGGTGAATATGATTTAGCGTTGCAATATTTAAAACAAGCTGAAACTCTTGAAAAAGATAACGCAAGAATTCTCAATTTAAAAGGTATGATTTTATTGGCACTGGATAGAAGTTCGGAGTCCAAAGAATTATTTAATTCCGTTTTGAAAAAATATCCAAATGATGTTGACGCTCATTTTGGGCTTGCCGAAATAGAATTGTTAGATGGAAGATATGGCGGAGCCGAGTTGCAATATGCAGAGGCTTTAAAAAGAAGTAGCGTGAATAGAAAAGCAATACTTTCGTTAGCAGTTTTAAATGCAGAGAAAAATAATTTTGCTCAATCAGAACGATATATCAGACAGGCTCTTTCTTATTATTCGGGAGATAGCGAAGTTCATTATATTGCGTCAATTATTTATGCAATGAATAACGATTATCAAAATGCCGAAAAACAAGCTAGAATTTCTGTTGAGGTTGATGAATCAAATACTCAGGCGTATATTCAGTTGGCTAATGTTTTATATAAAGAGAATGAGTTTAATCAAGTAATTAATATTTGTGATTATTTAATTAGTAGAGATAGGAATAATTCAACCGCTTGGTATTTAAAGGGAATTTCAAATCTTAAACTGGATAATAGTGAAGAGGCTGTAACTGTATGGTCTACAGGTCTTTCTGTTCAACCAGAAGATGAAATAATGAGGAATTCACTTGAAATTGTTGCAAGGGATTTTCTTTCTTTAGAAGATAGCAGACGTGAATATTGGGCTAAATATCATTTGAATAAAGCTAAACAATATTCTTCTCAATATGATGGAAATGGAATGCTTTATGAATACCAAAGAGCTCTATTATTGGATCCTACTAATAAAGATGCACGTTATTCTTATGCAAAAATTCTTGAATTAAATGGTATGTATGAATTTTGCCTTAATCAGTTAAAATTTATAAAAGAGTATAATTATGAGGAACTGTCAGCTTTGGAAAAAACTGAGCTTAATGACAAAATTGAAGCTTATGATTCTTTACTGCAGAATAATCTTTCAGCAAAGTGGAATATAGATACTTTTTATCTTGATAAAACGCGATGGAATATTGTTATGTATTATACAAATTCATCTGATAGCTTGTTCCATTCTGATATTGCTCGTCAAGCTTCTCTTGCTGCATCTGACATTTTTTCGGGAGTTGCAATTACTTCAATAAAAACACAAGCTGCTCCCGTTGCTGGATATGGTGAAGCTTTTAGAAACGCAAGACGAAATAATTTTGACTATTTTATAATTCTTAATACAAAAGAAACTAGCGAAGATATAACTATAAACTATGTTATGTATTCAGGCAGAACAGGTAAAGAAATTACAAATGAAACTTTCTATGGTACTGGAAATAATCGTTTTTCATCAGTATTAAGAAGATTTAGACAATCCGTTCTGGACAAACTGACTGTTAGGGGCAAAATCTTGAGCAGAAATGGTAATCAAGTGCTAGTTGATTTTGGAAAATCTGAAAATATACAAAATTATTCTGAGCTACGAATTATAAAAAAAGGTTCTGTTAAAACAGCTGATTCAGAAGTTGGCTTGTTATATAATGATAAGGATGTTTTGGGTACAATAAAGATTACTAATTGTGGTGAAGAAATATCAGAGGGTATTATTGAGAATAAAGGTTTTTATGACAGAATAAATATTGATGATGAGGTTGTGTTAATTTCTAATCCAAGTGATGTTCAGAATAATTCTGTTGATAATGTTCCATCAGCAGATGCAAATGGAAATCCTATAACAAATAATGGAAAAACGTCATTGATTAATGAAATAAAAGATTCAATTCAAAAACCGTCAATTGTGGAATTATTAAGAACAATTTATTAATTTATAAAATCTAAAGAAGAATTAATCCACTTTTGTGATAAAGACGGAAATATGCTTTCTGTTTTTACAAAATAAGAAATAGCTGTTTTATAGTTTGCCGTAAAATAATAGGTTTGTCCTAAATAAAAATATGCTCTGTTTTGAACATCTTTGCTTATATTTGTTGAAAGCAATTGCAATAAGGACTGTGTACATTCTTCATATTTTTGTGTTTCAAAAGTATTTTTAATAATATCGAATAAAAGCAAATTATCACCACCATCAGGAACAATAGTCTCGTCGTCAAAAATGTATGGCATCAAAGTTTTTTTGTTAGTTAGTGTAGAATTTATATTTAATTTTGATATAGAAGACTGAGCTTCTGTTGAAAGTGAAGAAACATTTTGTTTGTCATTGTAAGCTATAGCAGGCAAGGGTGCTTCTCTTGATTTTCCCTGTGGATATGTAGAGGGTGCGTTTTTGATTGCTTCAGTTGGAATTTTTGTTTCCGATTTTTTTAATTTAATCGCCTTAATGGTTGAATTGTATGAAGGAATTATTAATGGGTACATTTTGTCTGTTACAGCAATTATCGCATAATACAAAGGTTCATAAGTGTTTGGTTTATCAATAAATGAAGTTGTTGTTTTTGAAAGTTGTAAAGATTCATCTATTTCTTGAATTTGTTTAAAAGATGTTATTGGCTTAAAATCTTTATATAAAAGAAAATAGTTAATTGATTCTGTGTTAGTAGGTAATATCCATGTAATTTTTATTTCATCATCATTTTGTAAGATTGTATTAATTTCTTGAACTATAGGTGTTTCAACTGCTGATAGTTTTGAAAGGCAAAGAATTAAAAAAATAAAAAAAATGGACTTTTTCATTGCTAAATTATATTTTGCTTTTGTCATAAAATCAATATAATTGATTTTTTTACAGTAATCTTCTAATGTATAAATATGTTAGAAGAAATAAAAATTCCAATCGAAAATTTAAAAGAAGAAATAATGAATGTTTGGGGGCGTCTTTGACTCAGCCTCTATAGAAAAAGCTATAAAAGATAAAGAAAAAATAACGGAAACTCCAAATTTCTGGGATGACCATGAAAAAGCTGAAAAAGTGATGTCATCAATAAGAAAATTAAAAAGCAAAATAGAACCTTGGAAAAAAATCATTGCTGAAGTAGATGATTTGCTTGCAATGTATGATTTAGCTTCAGAATCAAAAAATGAAGAAGATGAAAAAGAAGTAGTCTCTATGTTTAATGATTTAAGTGTTTCATTTGAAAAGTTGAATATATTGAATCTTCTTTCTGGTGAAGTTGATCAAAATGATGCTTTCCTAACTATTCATGCTGGAGCTGGTGGAACAGAGGCTTGTGATTGGGCTCTAATGCTTAGCAGAATGTACCTAAGATGGGCTGAACGTCATAATTATAAAACCGAAGTCCTTGATGAATTGGAAGCTGAGGGTGGCATAAAATCTATTACAATTCAAATATCTGGAGAATTTGTGTATGGCTACCTAAAAGGTGAAGGGGGAATTCATAGACTGGTAAGAATTAGTCCATTTGATGCTAATGCTAGGCGTCATACTTCATTTGCTTCGGTTTATGTTTATCCGGTTTTGGATGATACAATTGAAGTAGATGTTAAACCTGAAGATTTAAGAGTTGATACTTATAGGGCTGGTGGAAAAGGTGGACAGCACGTAAACAAAACAGATTCTGCAGTTAGATTCACTCATATACCAACTGGAATTGTTGTTGCTTGCCAGAGTGAGCGCAGCCAAATAATGAATAGACAAACTTGTATGAATATGTTGAAGGCTCGACTTTATGAATATTATCGTGAGCAAAAAGAAAAAGAAAATTCAAAATTTGCAGCAGAAAAAAAAGGAATTTCTTTTGGTAGCCAAATTCGCTCTTATGTTTTTTGTCCATATACTTTAGTAAAAGATTTAAGAACAAAATTTTCAGTGGGAAACATTCAAAGTGTAATGGATGGCGACTTAGATGGTTTTATGAATGCATATCTTTTAGCAAAAATGAAAGGTTTGCCAATGGATGGTACTGCCGATGATGAAGCGGATTTGTAATTTTTATAAAAAATATAAAGCATTTCCTATTACGTTATTATTAATCTTCACCCCTTTATTCTGTGAAGAGACAAAAAATGAATTTGTTATTGGTGCAAAAAGTTTTTCCTTTTCAAAAGGGAGTACATTGAATTCTGTTACAAGTGGAATATCTCAAATGTTTCCAGTTACAATTTTGGAAAATATTAGTTCAAATCAATATAGAATTACAGCTCCAAATGAAGAATTTGACAAAATCAATTATGAATTGAAAAAACAAAGGCTTTCGTACTATTTACAACTTTCTAATGAATACAAAAAAAAAGATGCCTATACTCTTGAAAGTCACAGCGACATAGAATATAGGTCGTTAATTAATGAAAGTGAAAAAAAAATCAAGGCGTTAAAAAAACAAATTGATCAGAATCTGGAACAACTAAAGAAAGAGGAAACTAAATTAGAAAAAAATAGTCTTTCTTTTGAAAAAAATGTTGAACAAAAAATAAAAGGTTCAGAAAAAGGAAAATATTCTTTTATGATTAAAAATTTCTTTTCTGACAACAATACTTCTATAGTTCAAGAAAATATTTCTTTTTATAAAAATGATCCATCGTCGTTGGTTTCTATTCCAAGCTCTCTTGAATCAGAAAGTCCATTGAGTTGGAAATTTGAAGAAGAGATGATGAACAACAAAATAAATGCTTTAATAACTGGAACAATATCCAATTATGGAAGTTATATTTCAGTAACGGTAGATTTATATATGTACCCCGGTGCCAAAAAGATTGCTACTGTGACAGAAGTTGGAACAATACAAGAAGCGACATTAATTTCTTTGAATCTTGCCCGAAGTTTGATTCCGAGTTTATTGAATGCAATGCCTGTTAAAATAAATATTTCGTACACAAAAACTACAGATAAACCCTCTTTTTATATTGACGATATTAATCAAAATGGAATTCCGTCTTCTATTATACTTGATTCTGGAGTTCATCATTTGGAATTTTCTTGTGCTGGGTATAAAAAAGTTGGTGTTTCATATTATTTTGAAGGAAATAAATCATATAATATAGACGTAAATTTTGAACCTTTGTCATATAGTTTGGTAAATATTGAACTGTTAAAGCCAATGCTCGGGAAAATTTATGTAAATAATGAGAATCCTGTTGAATTAGTAGATAATAAAGCTTCAATAAAAATAAATGGAAAATCAATTTTGGGGCAATTTATCGATATAAATGGCGAAAGTGCTTTCTTTTATATTGATAGCAAATATGTACAAGAAAACACAAATGCAATTATCAAACTAAATATTGAAGATAAAGATGAATTGATTAAAAAAAGAAGGCGATGGATGTATGCGTCTTATAGTGCATTAATCACATCATTGATTCCCGCAATGTATACATACGGAAATGCACTTGTATATGTAAACGCTTATAAAGGAAACTATGGAGACTTGGCAACTGCAAGATCATGGCAAACTGCTGCTTATGTTTGTATGGGAGTTTCCATATCCTGTGGAGTTTTCTTTGTTTATGAATTGATTCGATATTTTATTGCTGCAGATTCTCCATTACCAAAAAAAGCCAAAATTAATTACGTTACTGATAATAATGTGGATAATACCATAGATGAAAATAATGATATTGAAATAAAAGAGGAATAAAATGAAAAAATCATTTGCAGAAAAAATTCGAAGTTTGTTCTCTAAAAATAAAAATGATGATTTTTATGAAGAATTAGTTGATATTTTGGTTGAGGGAGATATAGGTGCAAAATCTTCATATGAAATAGTTGACGAGCTGGAGAATATTTGTACAAAAAAACATTTGTCTTCCGAATCAGAAATTATTTATGAGTTAAAACAGATTTAATTAAATTATACAAAAAGCGTTGAACTTGTACCTGATTTGTCAAAGCAGAATATTTGGATGGTTCTTGGTGTTAATGGTGTTGGAAAAACAACAAGCGTTGCTAAAATGGCGAACTATTACAAAAAAACTACAAATAATTTAATTTTGGCCTCTGCTGATACTTTTCGTGCTGCTGCAATTGAACAATTGATAGTTCATGGTGAAAAACTTGGTGTTAGAGTCGTTAGCCATCAGTACAGTTCAGACCCTTCTTCTGTCGTTTTTGATGCCGCTGATGCAATGAAATCAAAGGGAGGCGGTCTTGTAATTGCGGACACTGCTGGACGTCTTCATAATAAAGAAAATCTCGTTCATGAACTTCAAAAAATTGATAAAATATGTAAATTGAAATCAGATGAAAATTGTTACAAAAAAATTATAGTTATAGATTCTACAACTGGACAGAATGCATTAAGACAAGTAGAAGTTTTTAATGAAGCGATAGGAATTGATGCAATAATTCTTACAAAATATGATTCAACTGCGAAAGGTGGAATTGCAATATCTGTTGGAAAAGAGTTTCAGATTCCAGTTGCGTTTGTATGCAATGGTGAAAAATATGAAAATATCGCTTTGTTTGATTCAAAAAAATATGTTGATGACTTTTTAGGATTGTAAAATTTGAGAAACTTATTTAAAAGCGTAGTTTTATTTTTCTGTCTTTTATTTTGTGCAAATATTCAACTTTTATGTAATGAAAGTGATAGTTTTTCATCAAAAGATGAAATTTTGTTGAATATATTAATCAATAAAGATTATTCCGCAGCTGATAAAAACGGTGAAATAAAAGAATTTTATGTAACAGATGAGATTAAATCGCTTTTATTTACAAAAGAATATGAAAACGGAGAAAATAAAACTCTTTTATCAAATTATTATGCAAAAGACAATAATGATTCATCAATTTTAGAAATTTTATCTAATTTGGACTCAAATAACAAAATTGATGAAACAAATTCTGATTTCCTTTTACCTGATGAAAATGAAAATTTATTGCAAAAAAAGTCTGCTGAAATAGAATTTGCAGATTTAAATCATCGTTTTTCATTTAGTAGCTATCAAAATGAGATATTAGAAACAAAATCAACTGATAATGAAACTATTGTTTCCTTTTCATCAGGCACAAATCTAAAAAGAAATTTTTATGATGAACAAAAAAGAGTGGTCAAAATTCAAAAGTGGTTCATTAAAGATTTTACAGAATCAAAAAAACTTAGTGAAGAACTGTTTTTTTATCAAGAAAATCAAAACAATCCACATATGTCGACACTAAGCGAAAATGACAATTATACAAAAACGTATTACAATGAAGAATCGTTGCCAGTATCAAAAGAAGTTTATAATCAATTTGCAAATAAAAAACAAAGATTGGATTATATTAACTCATGGAAATATGACGAAAACAAAAATGTTGTAGAAGAAAAGAAAGTTGAATATAAATATAGAAAAAATAGGGAATCGCCAATAAGTTTTTTTGAAACAAAATATATTTACCAATATCATGATAATTCAGCGATTCCAAGAGATTTTGATTATTATGAAAATAATGTTCTGAAAATGAAAACTGTATATTTTTCACAGTTTGAATATGAAAATCAAGTTTTCTTTGAAAATAATTATACAGTCCAAACATTTTATAAAAATGGAACAAAAGTCAAAGATGTGTTTATATCAAATGGAACAGTAATTAGAGAGAAAGATTATGAATAAAAACAGCATTTCGAGTTTAAGATGGATTTTAAGTGTTTCAAATAGATTTGCCAGTGTAGACCGAAAAGGAAAATCACGAATTACATCCTTTCTGTCAGGTTTGGGCATATGTTTAGGCGTTTTGACCTTAATTGTTGTAGTTAGCGTAATGAACGGTTTTCAGATGAGTTTTATCAATTCAATTCTAGAAATATCTTCATTTCATATAAAAGCTTCAAATGTAGATCAGAATTCAAAAGATTTATTAATTGAATATTGCCAAAATGATAAAAGAATAAATTGTGTATCTTCTTATTTGGAAGCTCAAACACTTATGACAAGTGAGAATGGAAAAGAAAGTGTTTCTATTGTTAGGGCTGTAGATTCTTCTTTCTATCGACAAGATGAAGGTTTTCAGTCTGAAATGAAAATGCTTTATGGTTCAATGGACGAAATAGATGATGATATGATTGTTTTGGGCAGTTCTCTTGCAAGAAATCTTGGAGTTGGAACGGGAGATGTGATAAATCTTCAAATTTTAAGTGGCGGAAATGATATAAATCTTTTTTCTTCAAATCATGATTTCACGGTTTCTGGAATTTTTAGGTGTGGATATTCAGAGATAAATAGTTCATATGCTTTTATAAATGATGAATCTGGAGTGAAATATTTTGGAAAAGATGCAGAACGAACGTATGGAATAAAAATCAAGCAATATGACAAGGATTCAAATGTTTTGTATTCGTTACGGAAAGCATTTCCTCAGTATAAATTTGAATCTTGGAGAGAATACAACAAAAGTTTTTTTAGTGCATTAAAAATTGAGAAAAATGCACTTATGATGTTAGTCGCGATAATATTTTTAGTTGTTGGAATTAATATTTTTAACGGAATGAGAAGATTGGTTTTTGAACGCAAAAACGAAATTGCAATTTTTTCTGCTATCGGGGCAACTTTTTCTGAAATAAAACTAATTTTTGTGATAAAAGGATTAATTATCGGGGTTGCAGGCTCGTTGTGTGGTGTAATATTTGGGTTATTAATTAGTGTGAATACAGATTTTATATTTAGTATGCTTTCACAAGTTATTTATTTTTTTCAGTATATTTTTACATTTCTTTTTTCACGGGAGAATTTAATGTTTATTCAAGAAAATTCGTCTTTCAGTTTATATGCAAGCATTCCTTCTGTAATTTATTTTAGAGAAGTATTACTAATATGTTTTTTTGGGATTTTTTCACCAGTTATAGCGTCGTTTTTCGCCAGTGAAAATGTATTAAAAATGACAGTGTCCGAGGTATTAAGAAATGAATAAAATATTAGAAATA
>JAAZCS010000183.1 GCA_012513125.1 Treponema sp.
AATATTTTTTTTATCTTGTTCTGCAAATAACAAAAATCAAAATAAAAAAGATTTACGAAATCATCAAATAGCAAGTCAATGTTTTGAATATGTTAAAATGGTTAATCAACAAAAAGAAGATGCAATTGATGAATATATAAATGGATTTTCATTTGAAGAAAAAATAGGACAATTATTCATTGTTAATCTTGAAGGAGATACAGAATTTAAACCAATAGAGAAAATAAATCTAATTAATTCTGATAATACACAATCAAGATATTTGATTCCTGGTGGCTATTTATTCTTTTCATATAATATTGCCGAAGAAAAAAGCATTGTAAAAAAATTCACTTCTTCAATTAATGATTATTGCTTGAACAATGGTTATATTTTGCCATTTCTGGCTGTAGATCAAGAAGGCGGTGATGTTTGCCGCTTACGAAATGTTATTTCATATTTACCGTCTCAAAAGAAAGTAGGAGAGTTATATTCTAAAGAAGAAGCTTTTGAATTATATAAAAATCAAGGTAAACAAATGCATAATTTGGGCTTTAATCTGAATTTTGCACCTGTTACTGAAGTTTTAAATAACAATAATAAAGATTTCTTAGGCACTAGAAGTTTTGGAGATTTTGAAAAAACTGTTTCCTATTCAAAAGCTTGTATCAGTGCTTATGCTGAAAACAATATCGGATGTGTGATTAAGCATTTTCCTGGCAATGCAAATACTGATCCACACACAGGGTTGCCTGAAATAGATATTACAAAAAAAGAACTAGATGGACTTATTGAACCATTTTCAAAGATTATTGAATCGAATCCTCCTTTAGGAATATTAATGTCTCATGTACGTACTAGTGCTTATGATTCAGAAAATCCTGCATGTTTATCATCTTTTTGGGTAACAGAAAAATTGAGAAAAGATATGAATTATGATGGAATTATTTTCTCAGATGATATTTTTATGGGTGCCTTAAAAGAAAATGGTTATCCTCCAGAAGAAGCTGTAATTCTTGCAATTAATGCAGGAATAGATTGCATCATGATTAGTGAAAAAAGATTTTCATCTCCCGCAAAAGTTATCTATAATAAAGCTCTTGATGATAATTCTTTCAGAATGAGAATAGATCAAGCTGTTAATCGTATTATTAAATACAAATTATCTTCACAATTATTAATTATGGAAGATAATCACGGAATATACAAAATTAAAAATAATGGTACTATAAATGAAGAATAATTCAGAAAAATTGAAAGGAAGTGAAGGTTTTAATAGATATTACGAAAATCTTTATGGTGAAAGATGGAATATTTTGAAAGATTATTTTCAGAAAGATAATGATTCTGTTGAATGGAAAACAGAAGGTAGTGAGAAATCATATTTTTTGGATTCTGCCAGTGTTTATGCAAGTTTATGCATTCCTTTGAAAAATGCAAAAAAAATATTAGATTTATGTGCAGCTCCTGGTGGTAAAACTTTAGTTTTGTCTTCAAGAATGGATGATGATGCCGTTTTGTTTTCAAATGAAAGATCTTTTGACCGTATGAATAGACTTTCTAAGGTTGTAAAAACCTGTTCTCCAGAGAATATATCAAGTAGAATAAAAGTATCATGTAGCGATGGGGCAACTTGGTGTAAAAAACAAAATGAATGTTATGAAAGAATATTACTGGATGCACCTTGTTCTTCTGAACGCCACGTATTGACTAGCGAAAAATACTTAATTGATTGGTCTTTGTCCAGAATAAAAACGGTAACTATGGAGCAATGGGCGTTATTATCATGTGCTTATCGTTTACTGAGTGTAGGTGGAATCATGTTATATTCAACCTGTGCAATTTGTCCAAAAGAAAATGAAGAAATGATAGATAATTTGACTAAAAAATACAATAAAGATGGAAATTCTTTTTCTATATTGGAAGAGAAACCAGATTTTGAAAGTGTAAAAAATTTTGTCAAAATTGAAAATCTAAAAATTGAAAA
>JAAZCS010000184.1 GCA_012513125.1 Treponema sp.
CTTGTGGACATTTCTACAAACCACGCTGGCTATTTTTCAAAAGACAATTCTTCAAGCGATGAAGCCGTTGCCCAGGAAGTGCAAGATATCCTTGTAAACAAAAAGAAACTTCTTTCATTCAAAGATGAAAACAGAAATTATATCTTTAGAAGATTTTTGTTTTCAAAATGGACGCTAAAAGAAGGCTGGGATAATCCAAATGTTTTTACAATCACAAAACTTCGTTCCTCTGGAAGTGAAAATTCCAAAATACAGGAAGTAGGGCGCGGTTTGCGACTGCCTGTTGATGAAAACGGAAACCGCTGTTCAGGCGTGGAGCAGTTCACGCTGAATTATATAGTAGATTTTACCGAAGAAGACTTTGCCCAAAAACTTGTTGACGAAATAAACGGCGAGCATGGCGGAAAATTATATATCACAAAATCAGAAATACAAGCTGCCGCAGAAAAACGTGGCGTGGAATATAAAATACTGCGCCGTGAACTGGACATTGGCGAATACATAGACTTTGACGAAGAAAAAGAAATCAATGGCGAAATATCTTATCCGCTTATTGACGCTCAATACGAAGCGTTCTGTTTGAATTATCCAGAATTTGAAAACGTCAAAAATCGAAAGCTACAAAAGGGCAAAATAATCGACAGAAACAAAGCCGAAAAAAATAATATCCGCATAAAGCCAAAGCAATATGGCGAAATAAAAAATCTATGGCTTGCCCTAAATAAAAAATACGCAATCATTTTTAACAACGATTTGAATTCCCTTTTGGAAAATGATTTGCCATCGATTTTAAAAGATGATGTTTTTTCAAATTACATAACAACATCGCAACGACAAAAAATTGAATACAAAGACGGCAGCATGGAACTACATTCAAGCGGTGATAATATTCAACAGAGCATCGCAAATAAAATTCCATACAACGAATTCTTAAAAAGAGCAAGCTTACGCACTCAAATTCCAATTACAGTTTTGCATAAATCAATTACTGAAATTGCAAATAATCTAAAGTCAGAAAATAAAGAATTCTCCAACGACTTTATAAACGCGCAGTCCCTTGAACGCCTTTGCTCAAAAGTACGCGACTGGAAAAATCTGCATTTTGACGGACGTTTCCAGTACAAAAAAATATCGAACAAAAATGAAAATTACAGCTCGCTTTCAAAAATAGACGGCTCTCCAAAAGATTTCATCGCTTGCGGAATGATTGGAATACAGACAGAAGAAGGCAGCACGTCAGAAAATTACTTGTACGATGTAATTGCCTACGATTCACCACTTGAAGCAGAAAATGTAAAATCCGGTGGAATAGACAAAGTTGTCGTCTATGGAAAAATCCCACGAAAATCAATCGCAATTCCAACAATCGTAGGAGAAACCTACAGTCCCGACTTTATGTACGTCGTAAAAAAAGGCGTAAGCGACGAACTGAACTTAATCATAGAAACAAAAGACGTAAACACAGAAAGCGACTTGCGCGATGTTGAAAAAATAAAAATCTCCTGCGCAGAAGTTTTCTTTGAGCAACTTAAAGCAGACGGAATAAAAGCGGAATTTCATCATCAGCTTACAAACGAAAAAATCAGAACGCTTTTGGACAAGGTTAGTTCGTAAAAACTAACTTAAAATATTGCCAAAAAATGCAAAGTACTAATCTTACATAAGTTGCCAAAAACGCAAAGTAAAAACACTTGCTTCAAAATAATTATATACATTCCCGAAAAGCATATCTTGAAATAAAATCAAAGTATTAGACATATCACTTATACTCTTTTATATTTACTCTTGTAAACAGAATTTACAAACACTTCATGGGAGTATATATGAAAAAAAAACTTAACTCTTTCCATTTCACTTTTCCTCTTATTTTTTTCAGTATGGGGACAAGCTGATACTTCAAATTTGAAGCACAAAACAAACAACGCAAATACGCCAATTGTTTATTACACAAAAGATGTTTCACCGCAAGGATTGATTAAAGTGTATAAGGCTCTTAACCAAAAGCTTGTTGGCAAAACTGGAATCAAGGTTTCGTTCTGCAGTGATAGCGAGCAATATTTAGACCCCAAATTAATGACCGAGCTTGTAAAAGAAACAGACGGAACTTTTATTGAGACTTGCGGTTTTACGCCTCCACGAGATAGACCAAAAGGAAATTATCAAATGGCAGAAAAGCATGGTTTTACATCTGTTGCACCTGTTGATATTATTGACAGTGAAAAAGATATTGATATGCCGGTTACGAACGGACTTCGCTTGAAGTTTACCAGAACTGGTTCACATTTTGATAATTACGACACACTCATTGCAGTTCATCGTTTTAAAGCCCATTACATTCCAATTTATGGTGGCAATATAAAAAACATTTCGCTTTGTCTTGGCTCTTTGTCAGGAAAGGCAATAATTCACAGTGGTGGAACAAATCTGATTTCATATTCAAGTCGCAATCAAGACACAACTGCACAATGTTTTGCTGATGCTGCCAAAGCCGCAATGGAATATAAAAAAGATAGATGGGCGTTTATAAATGTGATGGATTCTTTTGAACCTACAGACAATTGCAAAGGTACAAAAAATCTTGGCAATATCGGAATTGTTGCTTCACTTGATCCAGTTGCAGTTGATCAGGCGGCTGTTGATTTTGAATATGGAGACGCTGTGGACGAAAACCTTAGAAAAGAGTGGGAAGATTTTCACAGTGTAAACTTGATATTGAATTACTGCGAAAAAGATGGTGTTGGCTCTAGAAATTACAGACTGGTTTCTTTGGATTAAACATATGAGGTCGGCTTTTCGTTCTTCACAAACTCCAGACGATGCATTTATGAGTAGAGGATTCAGATTGGCAAGAAACAAGTGAGGTGATTGTATGAAGTATTCAAAGTTGGGTAATTCAAACTTGAATGTGTCACGAATCTGCATGGGTTGTATGGGCTTTGGAAATGCCACAACCGGGCAACACATCTGGACACTTGATGAAGAGCAGTCCAGGGAAATCATCAAAAGAGGACTGGAACTTGGCGTAAACTTTTATGACACCGCAATCGCATATCAGAATGGAAACAGTGAGAAATTTGTAGGAAAGGCATTAAAAGATTACGCCAAAAGAGAAAACGTAATAGTTGCTACAAAATTTCTGCCTCGTACTCAGGACGAAATCAAATCAAATCAAACATATCAGGACAGCAGCATATCGAGAATATGATAAACAGCAGTCTTTCCAATTTAGGAATGGATTACGTTGACTTGTATATTTATCATATGTGGGATTATCATACTCCTCTCTACGAAATCCTTGAAGGACTCAACAATGTTGTCAAAGCAGGAAAAGCACGGTATTTAGGAATATCAAATTGTTACGCATGGCAGTTGGCGAAAGCGAATGCCCTCGCGGAAAAAGAAGGCTTTGCAAAATTTGTATCTGTTCAAGGTCATTACAATTTGATTTTTAGAGAAGAAGAGCGTGAGATGATTCCTTTATGCAAAGAGGACAACATTGCCCTTACGCCATACAGCGCGCTTGCTGGAGGAAGGCTTGCAAAGCATTCAAATGAAAGTTCCAAACGTTTGGAAGAAGATAGCTATGCACAATCAAAGTATGATGCTACCTCAGAGCAAGACACTGTAATTATTGCAAGAGTTGCAGAGCTTGCGGAAAAGCGAAATGTTTCCATGACAGAAATCTCATTGGCATGGCTACTCACAAAAGTTACTGCGCCTGTAGTTGGTGCAACAAAATTTAGTCATATAGAAGGCACTGTAAAATCATTGGACATAGAGCTTAGCCAAGAGGAAATAGAATTTTTGGAGGAACCATATATTCCTCATAGGCTAGTAGGAGTTATGGCACAGAACAAATAGGGTTTGCAGCACGACCGCAAAAAGCTTCCATAAATATGATATATTACTAAAAGTTTATCAACGTAATGACAATCTTTACCGCCTAACATTATCATTAACTGATAAAGGTGGCATTTTTGCACCGCAAAAACCGTGGTGTTCCGCAGTTCGCTATCCGCTCATCCTCCGCACTCGCAAATGGCTCGTTTTCGGTGGACAGCTTCGCTGCTGCTCCATACCACTTGCCTTATCAACTACCGCAAATTTCTGTCTAAACCTGTTAATCAATTTGCCTTGTTGATTTCTTTAACCGGCGTTCAACTTTTTTTATGTCTTCTTCTGCAGGAAGCTTTTCTGGAGTTATTCCACGACTTATCAGCATATTGCGAACGGCAGTATTATTATCAACATGTTCTTTTTCTATTGAATTCTGACCATATAAATCTTTCTTTTGAACATTTACGGAAGTCATTTCTGCGGCAAGGTCCTTTGCTTTTATACTGACAGTTGGAAGGAAATCTGCAAGTGGACGAGCTTCTGGCATTCCCATTTTTCGCTTTAGTAAAGATGTATCCAAATGAAATAATGCCTTGTCGCCTTTGGAGCGGATTACAGCAAACCCGTTTCCATCAACACCTCGCTCATACAATACACCTGATAAAGTTTTTTCTGTTTCCGCTAACTTTGTTCGTGCTTTTATACGCTCATATTCAAGAATTCTCTGCTCAACAAGTTCCGCTTTTCTGGTTTGAACAGCAAAGTAATTTTGAGCAAACGATATTTCTGGCTTTCTTGGGTCCCCGTTTTGCGCTATTAGATAACAAGCATATCGTGTTAGCATTAAGTCATCTATTTTGCGTTCTGCACCTTTAGCTAAATCTATCATTTTGCTGACGTCAGCAAAATGATATGATGATTTTTCGCCAGCATTTGCACAGGCTTCCTTTGCTTTCTCTATGATAAGCAAGAAATTACGCCATTGTGAATAACCAAGAAGTTTATATAAATC
>JAAZCS010000185.1 GCA_012513125.1 Treponema sp.
AATGGTGAGCAAGATACATAGTTTAATCCAATATCGTAGCAAAGTGTTATTGATGCTGGATCTCCACCGTGTTCTCCACAGATTCCAAGGTGTAAGTCAGATTTAACTGAACGTCCTTTAGATTCTGCAATTCTCATTAATTCACCAGGACCATCTGGATCAAGTGTTGCAAATGGATCATCTTCAATGATGTTCTGTGAAAGGTAAGATTCAATGAACTTGCCATAGTCATCACGGCTGAAGCCGAATGTTGTCTGAGAAAGGTCATTAGTTCCGAATGAGAAGAAATCTGCATATTTAGCAACTTTATCAGCGATAAGAGCAGTTCTTGGGAATTCAACCATTGAACCAATCTGGAATGAAAGTTTTGTACCACAGTCAGCGTTTACATTAGCAATTACAGCTTCTGCCTGAGCACGAATTTGTTCAACTTCACGATAAGAAACAACGTTAGGAATCATAATCTGAACTTCGTGTTTAACACCTTCTTTGTCCAATTGAGCTGTTGCACGAGCAATAGCTTCAACTTGCATTTCGTAGATTTCTGGGTAAGTAATAGCAAGACGACATCCACGGTGTCCAAGCATTGGATTGTGTTCATCAAGAGCAACAACTTTAGCTACAAGAGCAGCTTTGTCCATGCCGAGTTTGTTTGCAAGTGTTGTTGTAGCTGCATCATTTTCAGCCTGGATAAATTCATTTAATGGTGGATCCAAAAGACGGATTGTAACTGGACGACCAGCCATAGTTTTAATAATTTCATAGAAATCTTTCTGTTGGAAAGGAAGGATAGCTTTGAGGTTTTCTTTACGAGCTTCTGTTGTTTCAGAAACAATCATTTTCTGGAAAGAAGTAAGTTTTGGTTCATCAAAGAACATATGTTCTGTACGACAAAGACCAATACCAGCAGCTCCAAAACGGAAAGCATCTGCAGCATTCTGTGGTGTATCACCATTAGCAAGAACGTCAAATCCTTTAACTTTTTTGCCAGAATCAGTAGTTCTTACAGACTTTGCACGAACTTCATCAGCCCATCCAAGGAATGTTTCAAGATCACCAGAAATAGCAGCAGCTTTTACGGCAATCTGACCTTCGTATACTTTACCAGTAGAACCGTCGATTGTGATAAAATCACCTTTTTTCAAAGATTTGCTACCGATAGTAACTGTGTCATTTCCTGGGAATTTAACAGCTTCACAACCACAAACACAAGGTGTTCCCATACCACGAGCTACTACAGCAGCGTGTGATGTACGTCCACCAGTTGAAGTCAAGATACCTTGAGCAACAGCCATTCCTGCAATATCATCAGGAGATGTTTCTTTACGAACGAGCATTACTTTTTTGCCAGCTTTTGATTCAGCTTCAGCTTCTTCTGATGTAAAGTAAATCTGTCCACAACCAGCTCCAGGAGATGCATTCAAACCAGATGCAATTGCTTCTGCTTTTTTAACAGCAGCAGGATCAAGTGTTGGGTGAAGTAACTGATTTAACTGTTCTGGTTCTACGCGTAAAAGAGCCTGTTCTTTTGTAATAAGCTTTTCTGCAACCATATCAACTGCCATTTTAACAGCTGCTGCACCAGTACGTTTTCCGTTACGACACTGTAACATATAGAGTTTTCCCTGTTGAACAGTGAATTCCATATCTTGCATATCATGATAGTGATTTTCTAGGCGAGCACGAATCTGACAAAGTTCATCGTAAATGCCTTTATTTTCTTTTTCAAGTTGTGAAAGTTTTTCTGGAGTACGGATACCAGCAACAACGTCTTCACCTTGTGCGTTCATAAGGTATTCACCCATGAATACATTTTCACCAGTTGAAGGGTCACGGCTGAAACAAACACCAGTACCAGAATCATTACCCATGTTACCGAATACCATAGCCATAACAGTAACAGCAGTACCTTTAAGAGCACCTTCTTTAATGTTATTTAACTGGCGATATTTAATAGCACGTGGGTTATTCCAAGAACCGAATACAGCTCCGATAGCACCCCACATCTGATCTTTTGGATTCTGAGGGAAATCTTCACCTTTTTCTTGTTTGTACATTGCTTTGTATTTTGTAACGATTTCTTGTAATTCTTCTGTTGTAAGTTCAGTATCGTTTTTGATTCCACGATGAGATTTAACTTCATCAATGATTTCTTCAAATTTAGCGTGTTCTACGCCCATTGCAACATCACCGTACATCTGAATAAAACGACGGTAAGCATCCCATGCAAAACGTGGGTTGTTTGTTTTGTTAGCAAGACCAAGAACTGATTTATCATTAAGACCAAGGTTTAGGATAGTATCCATCATACCAGGCATAGAAATTGCAGCACCAGAGCGAACAGATACTAATAAAGGATCATCATCAGCTCCAAGTTTTTTACCCATAACTTTTTCAAGTTTAGCTAAATACTCATCAACTTCTTTATCCAAACCAGATGGATAATTGCGGTTTAATTTGTAGAATTCTTGACAAACGTCAGTAGAAATTGTAAATCCTGCTGGTACAGGAAGGCTTAAAGGTTTCTTAGCCATCTGGGCAAGGTTAGCACCTTTGCCACCAAGTTCAGCGCGCATTGATTCATCACCATCTGCATCGCCGTTTCCAAAAAAGTAAACATACTTTGTTTTAGACATTGATTTTACTCCATAAAATAAAAAATTTGCTTAGTTAAATAGTTCTATTATTTTACAAACAAATGTTATAACAGTCAATCAGTACAAAAAGCTATGAGTGTAATTGGTTTGTGTAATAATTAAACAAAAAAGTATGAAAAAAAACATTTAAATGTTGGAATAAGTTGTTTATAGTATATATATGAACGAAATCAGAAAAGTAACTTTGAAAAAAGCAATGTGTGCAGTCGATTTAGGTGATGGTAGTGAACGTGGTTTATATGTAAATCAAGACTATATTTTGGAAAAAATGAAAAGAATTCATAGGGGAATAAGTTTAATGTATACTTATTATCCAAAGGATGAATCTTGGCCTGTAAGAGCAAGCATAGCTCATCCTCAAAAAGTTCCGTCTGGAGCTTGGGATTATCCATATGAAGATTATTTTCCATATAGAGGGGGCGTTGAAGGTAAAACCGATGACGAACCATTTGTTTTCATGAAAGAAATTCGTCAGCGAGGACAGGATGTTGTTCTGACAATGACAATTGATCCAAAACTAACGCGTGAAGATTTGATTTTAGTTGCAAAAGATTTGCGTTGTTACGGAAGGGTTTTTCTAAGGGTAAATCATGAATGTACTGGAGGATGGTTTTGCTTTACGAAACGAGCAACTTATCCAGAATTGGCAGACTTTTTTGTTCTTGTAAGCAATGTTATGCATGAATATGCACCAAATGTAAGAATGATTTTGTGTGCTGGAATGTTTGATGAAGCAGCTCAAAAAATTGAAATGGAAGATATCTTTCTTGAAGCTTATAAAGTTGCAGATTATTGGTCAGGCGATAAATATTTATCACTTAACTGGGGTTGGCCTGTTGAAGTGGCAAAGAAAAATGGAAAGCAATTTATTTGTTATAATGTTGATGAAGTTTATGATTGTGCAAAGAAAACATGGAAAAGATTGAAAGAAATTACTGGTCAAGATAAAAGAATGCTTCTTTCTGAATTAAATGCAGATGGAGATGTTACCGGTGCTTACGAACAAGCAAATATGATGAAGCATTTTATGGAAAAACTTCGTAAAGATAAAGAGAACTGGCTTTCCGGATTCACTATGTATCAATTTAGGGATGATGGTCGTTTGGGGCTTGAAATAACAAATCCAAATAACAAAGAAGTAGGAATTGAACAGCCAATTTTAAGTGTTTATAGAGATGAAATATTAAAAGAATATTTTAATCCAAAGATTGAAGTTGGTGAACAAATTAAATTTCCGTATATGTTGCGTTGGGGAAATTCAGAAGACGCAGATGGTTTGGAAGTTTCTGTAAAAGTTGATAAAGATCCTCATTATGCAGAACTATATTTTGGCGAAGATTCAATTGATTCAAATCTAATGATTGAATTAAATGGATATTGGTTCTATAAAAAATCAGGTGTAAAGTGTATAGATTTAATGAGTTACTTTTATAACAATAAAATCAAAAAGAATTCTGAAATCAAGTTACGATTCTT
The DNA here is from genome assembly GCA_012513125.1 of Treponema sp. GTDB lineage: Bacteria > Spirochaetota > Spirochaetia > Treponematales > Treponemataceae > Treponema_D. The sequence continues at coordinate 4,134 of JAAZCS010000185.1, forward strand.
TGCACCACCAAAAACAGGGTTAAATGAAGAAAATGATAATTACGACTGGCAAAATAATTATTTCACTGAAATAAATTCGTTGCCAGAAATACGTATTGAAACAGAGCCTGTCAGTTTAGTAAAACATTATAAAGATTAAAAGCTTAATAATTCTTTTGCTAAAATTTCGGACATTTTAATATGGGTTTTTGAAGAAGGATGCCAATCTGCCGCAATTCCGTCAGTATCCGATTGAACTGGAAATTTGACAGATTTGATTTTGGCAGATGGGAATTCTTTTTTGAATAAATTAATTGCTTCGTCAATTGAATCACATAAATCTTGACCCATAACTCCAAGGCAACAACAAATTTTTGCATTCTGATGTATTCGATGAATATTTTCAATAAACAAGAATAGGCTGTTAACGTAAGATAAGCGACGTTCTTCAATTTTTCTAACAAAACTAGCATCATTTGTTCCAAGGTTTATTACGACAATATCAGGGGAAAATTTTGAGTTGTCCCAAACCTCTGGTTCAAGACCTAATCGTGATTGACATGATTTGTCTGTATAAGGAAATAAACCGGGCATTACTATTGATGTGTCAGGGATGTTTATTGATTCATCAACATATTTTGAAATAAGTCCTATTCCGCTCCAGCTGACAAGATTAAAGTCTGCATTTAGTTTTTTAGCTGTTTGAAAGGCGTAAGCCAAATCTGGTCTTTCTTGTTGTGTTGTAAAAGTATCTTTTTCGAAAACGCCTTCTATTCCGTATCCACAAGTTATTGAATCACCAATAAAAAGTATCTTTTTCTCAGTTGAAGGATTTTTATTTACTGAATGAATAAGTTTTCCTTCTATTTCTACATTGACAAGACCAGCATATGAAAAAGCACATTCACTTAGTTTTAGAACTTTTATACAAACTGTTTGTGGTTTGTCTGATTCAAATATTGTAAATGTTTCTTCCGGTTTTGTAAGAATTAACTTTTTTGAAAGGTCTCCTGAAAAATTTGACCAAAAAGAATGATTTTCATATTTATCTGAAGAAGTATTTGAAATGTAAATTCCTAAAACGCCTTTTGTTGTATTATCCCAAGATGAGGCATCGCTTTTTATTGTAATTTCAGCTTTCGTTCCTGTAAAACAAAAATCAAATCCACTAGCTGAGAAGTCGAAATAACGAATATCTTTATAGTCAAAATTTCTTCCGTACCAATTTAATTCATCTTTTGTTAATTTCATTAGTTTTTCCTTAATCTATAAACTTTGGAATTTCTATCTTGAGACCAGAGTGCAAGCCTTTCCTGTGGTAGGGAATTTAAATTGTCAAGTTCAAATCCTAGTTTTTCAAACCAATCGGAAGCTTGTGTTGTTAAGATAAAAATATTGTTTATTTTATTTTGATGTGCTTTATTGATTAAAAAGCTTATCATTTTTGGTCCAATTCCCATGTGAGCAAATGAATCATCAACTGCTACGGCTGCGATTTCTGCTTGATTGTCCTGATAAACGTGAAGAGAAGCACACGCTCTTATTCCTCCGTCTAATTCGTAAACAATATAATCGTTTATTGATTCTTCTATTTGATTTTCTGTCCGAGGTAATAATTTTCCAGAATCGACGAATGGTTTTTGAATTGATATTACAGAAGGAATGTCATTTTGTTGCATAGAACGAATTGTTCCGTAATCGCTTGTGTAAATCATTGTTCCAGAACCCAAATCAGAAAAAATCTCACTTAGAATTACGCCATCAACATTTCCATCAACTATGTGAACACGAGTAACGCCATTTTGGCATGCTTCTTTTGCAGATGAAAGAAGGGCTGGAATTGTTCCTGTTGAAGATGGATTTTCTTTAAGAAATAAATCAACCTGTGTTAAGTCCATGGCTGGAATATTGCCATTTTTAGTCAATGGGAAATTTTGAGGGATGTTATACAAAGATGAATTTAGTGTTGGAGAACTGACATAAAAGAAAAGTTTATCTGCCTGAAGATTAATTGCGATTTGTTGTGCCAGAGATACTGTTGAAATATTATATGGACGACCAATAGAATTCCAGCCAATGCATGGAAAAATAGGAATAAAACCATCAGAAAGAACTGTTTTAATTGATGAAACTTCCAATTTATCAATTTCGCCAGCGGTACCATAATCAAAACCGTCAATAATTCCTTTTGCACGAGAACGAACCCAATTTCCAATTACGGCAGTAATACCATTTGCGGCAAGACTAGTCATTACAGTATTAGAAACATCAAATGCCGCCATTTTAATTAATGGCATCGCTTCTGAAGAGGTGATTCTTACATTATTTTTATATGTCCATTTGATTTTTGATGTTGTAAGAATTTCATCTATCCTATTTCTTGCACCTGGGATAATTATCACTTGCAGTCCTGCTTTATGAAGAAGAGCAATATCATTTATATGGCTAGAAAATAAAGATGAATCTATTGTTTTTTCATCAATATAAATAACAATCAGTGCATTTTTAAATTGTTGGACGTATCGAATAACGCCACGAATATTTTCAGCTTGTTTTGATTTCATGATACCGTCCTTTAATTAACATAGGCAATAAAAATTTACAATATATATTTTAACTCAAAAATTCAATTCTTTTTTTCTGATGAGTTGTTAAGAGAATAAATACAGCCACAATAATCTTGCCTATAAAGATTATATTCTTTGCTTAATTGTAAGCTTCTTAAAAATCCGCTGCTTTTCTTAAAATCAGAAAAAAGCCACTTTGTTTTACTGTCTTTGCATAATTCTTCACCTATTTCATTTATTTGTAAAGAATCTTTAAATGGACTTATTGATAGAGTTGTACAAAAAAAGTCAAAATTGTTATGCTCTGCATATTCAAAAGTCTTTTTAAGTCTAAATTTATAGCAAAGATGACAACGATTACCTTTTTCTTTTTCATTTGCAAATTCTGGATGATTAATAATATCGATTGAAGAATAAAAATCATCAGGGTTATAAATTTCTTCTATTAGTTTTACTTTATTTTGAATAACTGGCGGAAATTCTTTGTAAAAATTCTTTAATTCTGACAATCGTCTTTCATATTCAGCAGAAGGATAAATGTTTGGATTATAAAAAAAAACAGTAATATCAAAATGAGAAGATAAATATTCAAGAACATATGAAGAACACGGCCCACAACAAGCGTGAAGTAAAAGTTTTGGTTTTGAATTATTCTGCAAATTGATTAAAATATTATCTAATTCTTTTTGATAATTGTGTTTCATTGTTCTGAATTAAGAGTTTCTAAATAACCTTGGCGAAGAGCGTTTGTTGCAGTACTGATAAATACAAGACTTCCGAGTTCATCAGATTTAACAACTGGAACTATTGGTTTATTGTTTAATATCATGTCATCAATAATCTTTGCAGCGTTTAATCCTTTTGAACCTTCATTTTCAATAATGTTAATTTTTTCAATTTTATGGTTTAGGACAGTAATTTCAAGCGTTAAATGCATAAAACTTGTTTTGGAAGAGCTTGTATAAGTTCCGTCTTGAACTTGATCCATTGAAATTGTGTAATATGGTAATTCTCTTGCTTCTTTGATTTGAGATCTGCCTTTTTGTACAAAAATGGAACAAAGCATTAGGACAGCTACAATTGAAACTAATAAAAAAGGAATTTTAACTTTCATAAAAAAATTATATAACATTTATAGAAAAAAAATAATAGTTGTTGATAGAAAGTTAGAAAAACCATACAAAATATATCAATTGACAAAGAAAGTTTATATCAATATCTTATAAAACTAATGAGCTGGGCGTTCATTCAATTTCCTAACAGAATGTGTTGTTGGAAAATAGGATGAGCGCCTTTTTTGAAAGAAATGAGGTTCTATGAATAAAGCTGTTTTGCTACTTGCAAATGGGCAAGTTTTTGAAGGAAATGGATTTGGTGCTTCTGGCTGTATAATTGGAGAAGCGGTTTTTACAACAGGTATGACAGGTTATTTGGAAACACTAACAGATCCAAGTTATTATGGTCAAATTGTTACTCAAACTTTTCCGCTGATTGGAAATTATGGAGTTATTCATCCTGATTTTGAAAGTGAGAAAAGTCATGTTCGTGGTTATATAGTGCGTGATTTTTGTGATAAACCTTCGAATTTCCGCTGTGAAGGAGATTTGGATTCATTCTTAAAATCAAATCAAATAATTGGACTTTGCGGAATAGACACAAGAAAATTAACAAAGGTATTACGAGAAGCCGGAGTTATGAACGGAATGTTAATTTCTGGAGATAGTGCTGAAGCAAAAGACGCGTTTGATTCACTAAATGATAAAAATAAAAAAGACGCATTAATACAACAAATAAAATCTTATACAATAAAAGATGCTGTAAAAACAGTAACTTGCAATGCAGTCAAAATTGAAGAATCTGCAGATGTTGTTTTTGAAACTAGTGCAAAGTATAGAGCAGTTCCAGTTACAAAAGATGGACTTAAGGTTAATGATGAAAATGAAGCTATGAAAAATGGCAAAGGCAAACGTGTTGTTCTTTGGGATTTTGGGGCAAAAGCGAATATTCGTAGGGAATTGCTAAAACGCGGTGTTGAAGTAATCACAGTAAAATGTGATACAAAAGCATCAGAAATATTAAAATTGAATACTGATGGGGTTATGCTGTCAAATGGACCGGGTGATCCTTCTGAAAATGTAGAGATAATTACAGAGATTAAGAAAATTTGTGATAGTGGAATTCCTGTTTTTGGAATCTGCCTAGGACATCAGATGTTAGCTTTGGCTCAAGGGGCAAAAACCTTGAAATTAAAATATGGACATCGTGGTGGAAATCAACCGGTAAAACAGCTTTCTACTGGAAGAGTTTATATTACAAGCCAAAATCATGGATATGCTGTTGATAATGATTCATTGCCAAATAACGTAGAATTAAGCTTTGTAAATACTAATGATGGAACTTGCGAAGGAATCACTTATACAAATATTCCAGCTTTTAGTGTTCAATTTCACCCAGAAGCAAGTGGTGGACCGCTAGACACAAACTTTTTGTTTGATGATTTTATTAATCTTATTAATAATCCAAAGTTATTTAAGGATTATAAGCAGAATTTTGAGCGTGTAGATGCTATCAGTTATTTTAATAGCACTATTAAAAAGACAAAAGAAGCAAACTAAATTAATTTTTTTTATAAAGCACCTTGAGAAATTCCTTGGGGTGCATTTTTTTAGTTAAATAACCTATTGACGGAGTAGGTATAAGATGTTATAAATAATAAACCTATGTTGTAAGTAGGTAAAAAAACAAGGAGCTTATTATGTCGAACGTATTTACATCAGCAGACCAGTTGATTGGTCATACCCCACTTTTGGAACTATCTCATTTGGAGAAAGAATTTAATTTAGATGCAAAGATTATTGCAAAAGTTGAATATTTTAATCCATCTGGAAGCGTAAAAGATAGAATTGCTTTTGCAATGATTGAAGATGCGGAGAAATCTGGAAAACTGAAAAAAGATTTTACAATAATTGAACCAACTTCCGGTAACACTGGCATAGGATTGGCAAGTGTTGCAGCTGCAAAAGGGTATAAAATCATTATTGTTATGCCAGAAACTATGAGTGTAGAACGTCGACAATTAATGAAAGCATATGGAGCAGAGCTTGTTTTGACAGATGGTTCAAAAGGAATGAAAGGTGCAATTGCTAAAGCCGAAGAATTATCAAAAAGTATTTCTAAAAGCATTATTCTTGGTCAGTTTGTAAATCCTGCAAATCCTGCAATTCATGAAAAAACAACTGGACCTGAGATTTATAACGATTTAGATGGAAATGTTGATGTTTTTGTTGCTGGGGTAGGAACTGGTGGTACTATTACTGGGGTTGGACATTATTTGAAGTCAAAGAATAAGAATATAAAAATAATAGCGGTTGAACCCTCATCATCCGCAGTTTTGTCTACTGGAGTGTCAGGATGTCATAAGATTCAAGGAATTGAGGCTGGATTCGTTCCAGAGATTTTAGATACTAAGATTTATGATGAAATTGTTACTGTAGAAAATGAAGATGCTTTTAAAACTGGAAAACTAATTGCAAAAAAAGAAGGAATTCTTACGGGAATTTCTTCTGGTGCAACTGTGTGGGCTGCTATAAGTGTTGCAAAAAGACCGGAGTTTAAGGGAAAGAATATCGTTGTATTATTACCAGATGCAGGGGATAGATATTTTAGCACACCCTTGTTTGCTGATTAGCCAATATTAAAAAAAATCTACACTAATGGAGAGAATATTCTGAAAACTCTTCCAATCATTCTTTTTATTAGTGGGATTTTTTTGTATTGTTCAATTGTAAATTCACTGCAATCATTTAGCGTATTTTCAAAATCAGTTTTTATTTCATTAATGACTTTCGATTTGTAGATAAAAGTTCCGCACTCAAAATGATGGAAAAAACTTCTGTAATCTAGGTTTGCGGATCCAACAGTTGCAATTTTATCATCAGAAATAAATGTCTTTGCGTGGATAAAACCTTTTTCATAGCAGAATACTTTAACTGAATTTTCGATAAGATTTTTAATAAAAGTTCTTCCAATACAAAAAGTAATCAAGTGATCAGGTTTTTTAGGAACTATCAATATGACATTTACTCCTTTTTTGGCAGCAAAAATTAATGATTCTTTTATTTGATAGTCCAGAATGACATATGGTGTTGTGATGTATAAATATTGTCTCGAATTCTCAATAACATAATTGTAAACATCTTCAGCAATATCTTCATTGTTGTATGCATCATCATCATACGGAATTAAAAGACCATCGGGTTCGTATGTTTTACTAGGAATGATATTCAAATATTTGTTAAAATCATCAGAAATTTTCATATTTGAAATATTCCATGTTTGTAAGAACATATTTGTAAAATTCTGAACTGCGGAACCTTCAATTTTAATAAAATTGTCTTTCCAATAAGGAAATCTGTTTTCTCCGACATTAAAATATTGATTGGCTAGATTAAGACCGCCTGTATAGCCTATTTCGCCATCTATAATGACTATTTTTCTATGATCACGATTATTTTGCTGTGTCGAAAAGAATGGTATTAGTGGCAAGAAAACTTTTGCTTTTATGCCAAGAGAATTCAGATATTTTACATATCTTTTAGTGGATGTCATTAATGAACCCAATGCATCATAAAGAATACGCACCTCAACACCTTCAGAAACTTTTTGTTGCAAAACTTCTAATAGCAAAAGCCAAGATTCATCAATGTTGATAATAAAGAATTCAAGAAAAATGAATTTTTTTGCAGATTTTAGAGTGTTAAGAAATTTTAAATAAAAATCTTCACCACAAGAATAATATTCTAATTGATTATTAATATGGGGTTTGTTGGCACTTTGTTTTAATAAATAATAGCCGATTCCCTGTACTTCTGGAAATGATTCTAAGATTTTTAGTGAATTTTCATCATTTGCAATATATTCGTTTGTTTTCTTTTTGAGTTTTTCAAGTTTTGACCTTAGAAGAAGACCACCGCTATTGATATGATAGAGAATATAACAAGCTAATCCAAAAATAGGCATGATTAATACTGGCAAAAGCCAAGCAAGTTTATATTCGTTTTTTCCTTGTATATTGGATAAATAGATAAAGAAAAGCAATGTAATGACAACATTACCACCGATAAAATATTCAATATAAGGTTCTAGCTTTAATAAAATAAGAAATGAAAAAACTATTTGTGCAATTAATAAAAGGGCAATAATTACGACTCTGCTGTATACGCTTTGTTTTATTGCCCTTTTTACTTTTTTGTCTTTTATATATTTGTAGTTAAAATCCTCTTCGTTCATAAATAAGGTTTATAACAAATAAAGATGAATTAAACTAGTAGTTAGTTGCTTCGATTTGGAAATAGCTTTTTGGATGTACACAAACTGGGCAAACTTCAGGAGCTTTTTTTCCAACAACAATGTGTCCACAGTTGCGACATTGCCAAATTGAATCTCCATCGCTACTGAAAACTACTTCGTCTTCAATGTTCTTTAATAATTTGCGATATCTTTCTTCATGGTGTTTTTCGATTGCTCCAACCATTTCAAAAAGTTTTGCAATGTAAGCAAAGCCTTCTTCTTTTGCTGTTTTTGCAAATGAACTATACATATCTGTCCATTCGTAGTTTTCACCTTCTGCAGCAGCTTTCAAATTTTCAACAGTAGTACCAATATCACCGTTTAATAATTTGAACCACATTTTTGCATGTTCTTTTTCATTTCCTGCAGTTTCTTCAAAAATTGCGGCAATTTGTTCATAACCGTCTTTTTTAGCTTTGCTTGCGAAATAAGTGTATTTATTACGAGCCATTGATTCGCCAGCAAAAGCTGTTTGTAGATTCTGTTCTGTTTTTGTTCCTTTTAATTCCATAATTATTCTCCTAAATTGTAATGATTACAAAAATATTATTATTATAAATATATATTACTTTAAAAAAAAAACAAGCAGAATTTCAAGTTATTTTCGCATTTTCTAGCGTTGACAATCAAACTTAAGATGTTTAACATATAAGAAATCAATTGGAGAAATTATGAGAACAATAGGTATAAAATTAGCAGATGGCACTTTTTATCCAGTTTTGGAAGAAGGAATGCCTCAAGAAAAAGAGTTAGAATTAACTACAGCTAATAACAATCAGACAAGAGTTATGGTTGATTTATATCGTTCAAAAACTTGTACAATGAGTGACGCAGAATATGTTGATTCTCTTCAAATTGATAATATAATTGAACATCCAACTGGTGAGCCTGATATTTCTTTTAATGTTTCACTTGATGAAAATAATCAACTTTCTGCAAAAATTGTCGATTCTGAAACAGGAGCACAAAGTAATTCAACAATTACTTTAATTTCAAGAACATTGGAAGAAAGATTGAATACAGATAATTATGAAATTTCAGATAAAAAAACAAATGATTCAGATGGTGCGGTAAAAGCTGCAGTTGTCGGCGGTGGATTATTGGCAGCAGCGTCTTTGTTGAGCAAAGCGGAATCTGTTGAAGAAAAACCAGAAGTTACAAGTGAAGTGCCAGAAGAAATTACATCAGATGAAACAACTGAAACTGTGGCAGATTCTTTTGATGAAGTTGCAACTGAAGAACAAAGTTTCGAAGAACCAGTTGCAGATAAAGAACCAGATTTTGATGAACCAGGTTCTGACGCAACAATTGCAGATGACATTGTTACAGACGAGACCGTAGTCGAAAAAACAGCAGATGAAGACATTCTTTCAGATGATTTTAGCGACATAGAGATTCCTGAAGCTACAGAAAACTCACTTGATGATTTTAATTTGCCAGATGATTTTAATGAAACAGAACTAAAACCAGAAGAAAAACTTGAAGAACCTGATTTTGACATGGATACAGATGAACATTTTGGTGAAAGGGAAGATACTGAGGAAGTAAATCCTTTTGACGATACAGAACCAAAAGTTGAGGAAGAATCGTTGTCACAAGAGGATGATTTTTCTGATATAACAATACCAGATATGGATGAAAAACCTGAATCATTGTTGAGTAAAGCTGAATCATTTGATGAAACATCAGAAGATAATACAGATTCAGTTGCAGACGAAACAATTGCAACTGCTTTTGACGAGGCAACAACTGAAGAACCAGCTTTTGAGGAATCAGTTGCCGACGAAACAGTGCCAGAAGATACAGAAGTGAATGATTTTGACGAAACAATACCTGAAGAAACTTCTACAGACATGTTTGCCAACTCTTTTGATGAGATTGCAGATAAAGAACCAAGTTTTGAAGAAACAGTTGCCGACGCAACAGTAGCAGATGACACTGTTACAGACGAGACCGTAGCCGAAAAAACGACAGACGAAGACATTCTTTCAGATGATTTTAGCGATATAGAAATTCCTGAAGATACAGAAAACTCACTTGATGATTTTAGTTTACCAGATGATTTTGATTTAACAAAAGAAAGTGAAAAATCAAAAGAAAACGAAGACGATATGTTTGTTATGGCTGATGACCAAAATAAAGGGGAAAATATGAAGGGAGAGAATTCTAATACTGACAGAATCAGTTTTACGGGGCTTTATGATAAAGAAACGGAATTAGGTGAATCGTCTGTTCAAGAAGAGATAAAAAAGAAGACTAAAACACCTATGATAATTTGTATAATTTGTGCGATTATTTGTATTTTGGCAACTTTATTAATCTTATTTATCATTCCTTCAAAATTGAATATTCTTACAAATAAAGCAGAAAAAACAACTGAAAAAGTTATTAGGGTGGTAGAACAGGTACCTGGCCTCATTACCCCCGGTGTATGGGATGGACAGGCTTTTTCCATGAATAGTTCCATGTATGAGTATCTAGCTGAAATTAATGCAGATACTGGTGAACTTGATCCTATAC
>JAAZCS010000186.1 GCA_012513125.1 Treponema sp.
TAGTTCTGTAGTTATTGGTGATGTTTTGTCAAAAAGAATTCAGATTGAAGATAAAGTTATAATTCATGGACACTGTATATCAATTAAAGATGAAAAAAGATACGAAGAAGAAGTGGTGAAATATAATCAGGAAAAATCTATTCCTTTATGAATATACCAATAACCCAACAAAGGATGCTGGTTTGGTCCAAAAGCCATAGAAATATGAACATTAGAGTTTTTTACTGGCGAAATACTTGGAATTTCTGTAAACAAATTCTGTTGAGTTTTTAACATCTTTCCAATTTCTTCAATTGGCTGAACTGCATTTTCCAAATACGAAGTAAGCTCTTTTACATCAGCAAGTTCTTTTGTTGAACCTTGTGACAAATCTTCTGAATTGAACAAAGAAGACAAATCGCTATTAGAAAGAGACAAATTTGATTGTTTATTTGAAGTTTCTATTCCAAGCAATGTTAATGACTGCGATAATGATGTTTGAAAACGTTTTGCAGCTTGAAATAAGTTTGTATTTTCATCTCTAAGTTGATCAAGGCTTGCAAGAGTTTCTCTATTCTGATTTTGCAAATTTGCAATTTCTACACTTGAAACGGATGATTGACGATTATAATAAAAAAATGAAGCTAAAACACCTATTGTAATTAAAAAACCTAAAATAAGTGCAAAAACATTTGTTTGAAAGTTAATCACCTTGCCCTGTGAATGAGGCACAACCATTATTGTTAACTTTCCATCAAAAACCTTAAATATTTTTACAAAAAAACTTCCTATCGCTTTAAAAAAATAACTAATTTTTAAAGTAAATTTAGAGGTACTTCTTTTTGTTATTCTTTGTTTTCTTGCCAAAATCTTCACCAAACACTTTTCTATATAGACGGAAATTATATCATAGCATATTCTTGCATGTCAAACAAATAAGTTGACTTGAAAAAAATCCTATGTTATCTTTATCGGTAGAAACATTTAAAAAGTATTAACATTATATATTAATTTTTTTAATTTTTCCCGAGAGGTTTCCGCCTCAATACATATTTAGGAAGATAAAGCCATGAAGTTTTTTGATACTCACGCCCACATCGGGCTTATATACGATGATCCTGTAGAACAATTACGCGTCATTCAACAAGCTAAACTTGCAGGTGTTACAAGAATTATTAGCATTAATAATAGCCTTTTAGATTTTGAAAAGACTTATAATAATCTAAAAATAGTATCAGGAGTGTATCACGCAGTAGGAGTTGCTCCTTCTGAAGTTACAAACCCTGGTTCAAATTGGATTAATACAATAGAAAAGAATCTCACATTGCCTAATGTTATTGCTGTTGGTGAAACAGGATTGGATTATTATAAACAATTCGGTGATAAACGTTCTCAAATTGAACTTTTCATCACACAACTAGAAATTGCACAAAAGCATAATCTTCCAGTAATTATTCATAACAGAGACGCTGGCAAAGATATTTATGATGTTCTTTCTGAAAGAATTCCTGATGCTGGAGCTATACTTCATTGTTACTCAGAAGATGCAGATTATGCTCAAAAGTGTCTTGATAAAAAAATTTGGTTCTCATTTGCAGGAAATCTTACATATCGAAATGCACGAAATCTTCACGAAACTGTATTGAATATTCCACTTGATAGAATTTTACTTGAAACAGAAAGTCCTTTCATGATTCCGGCTGAATTCAGAGATAAAAAAAGAACAAAGCCTGCATATTTGCCTTCAACTGCAAGATTTTTAGCCGAAATGCTTGATAAAAATATTGAAGAATTGAGTGCACAATTATGGAAAAATAGTTGCAAAGCATTTAATTTACCAGAAGAATGAGTCTCTACCATAAAATTAAAATAGGTTCTATTGAATTACAAGGAAATCTCTTTTTAGCTCCAGTTGCAGGATACAGTGATAAAGCTTTTAGATCTGCTTGCATAAAAAATGGAGCTTGTTTTACATATACAGAAATGGTTTCATCTGAAGCATTAGTCAGAAAGAATCAAAAAACTGATATTTTAATGGAAAGAGCTTCTAATGAAGAAAATTATGCCGTTCAAATATTCGGCGGAAATGAAGAAATTATGTCGGAAGCGACAAAAATCGTTCTTGAAAAAACACACTGTGAATGCATAGACATAAATTGCGGATGCCCTGTTCCAAAGATTGTAAAATCAGGAGCAGGTTCTGTATTAACAAAAGACCCAGAATTATTATACAAAATTACAAAAGCTGTTGTTGTAGCCGCAGATGGAGTTCCTGTAACAGTGAAAATTCGCTCAGGTTGGGATTCATTAAATATCACTTGGAAAGAAGCAGCTCAAGCTGCACTAGAAGCTGGAGTTGCAGCCATTACAATACATCCAAGAACAAGAGCTCAAGGTTATGAAGGTTTCTCTGATTGGCAAATAATCAAAGATTTAGTTTCATTTGTTGATGGAAAAATACCAATTTTTGGCTCTGGGGACTTGTTTAAACCCGAAGATGCAAAAAAAATGCTTGAACAAACAAATGTCGATGCCGTAATGTTTGCAAGAGGTGCAATGGGCAATCCATTCATCTTCAAAGACACAACATCTTTGCTTACAAATGGCACATACACGCCTGTTTCAAGCCAAGAACGCATTCAAACCGGTTTTGAAGAATTAGAGCAATTAACAAAAGATACAAACGAAAAACATGCATGTTTAGAAATGCGAAAAAGATTCCATGCCTATTCCAAAGGAATTCAAAATGGTGCAGAACTCAGAAATCAAATTATTCATGCCTCAACAATATCTGATTATCATTCTATTTTTGACAAAATTTTATTCTTTTAAGAACTTTAATAAACTTGAAAAAGTGTATATTATAGGAGATTGATATCATATGAGTTTATTAAAATCAATAACAGACTTTCTTGATAGCATTTTCAAACGTTCTTCTCCTGAATTTCAAAAGAAACAGCTATTAAAAAAGCTAGAATCAGAAATAAAAAACTATAATCCCACAATATACAAAAATGGAAATTTATTGGGCAATTTTGCTGAAGCAATTTATACATTATACAAAAACGTCAGACCTCTTGATAATTTATTTTCAACCACAGTAAACCCAAATGATATTCCAAGACAAAAACGTTTTGAAGCTCAATTAATTTTAACTGGCTTTTCTACAGAAAATCAAAACAGCATCAACTCATTAACTTTTCCAAACAGAAAAGCTGAAATTATAAACGCTGGCAACAATTTTGAAAGAGAATATATACATCAACATAAGCTACTAGAAGGAATTATCAAGGAATTGAATAACGATTTATTCAAGAAGATTGATTCTGACATTATCTGCTTACGTCAATTTGTTGAATTTTGCAGATTTAATTTCTTAGCTCTTCTTTTAACTTTTGATCCAAAATTCCAAGCCGCAAATTCATCTTATACGCCTACTTATCAAGAAGTTCCGTTAACTAAAGTTGCAACATTATTAGAGGATTATTTTTATCAGGCGGCAAATATTAAATTAAACACAAGTATTGCCGAAATGATTTTAGCACTAGCCCAATTAAAAAAAGGTAGTGAATTAACAAACGAAGAACGAAATTCTCTTTTATCAAATATTAAAAAGATTAACGCAATTCTTGTAAAAGTTCTTTCAGAAGACAAAATCAACAATTTGATTAAACTTGCAAAAAATGACAGCACTTTTGAACCATCAAAATATAAATTAAGTGTATCTCCAAAACAAGAATTCTCACTTTTTATGCAAGAAAAATTCACCACTGATGAACAAAGAATAAAATCTGATTTGCAGGATGATAAAATTAGCGAAGAAGTAAAAGCACTTTTTGGCTCAGAACAACTAGACGAACTATCTGGCTACAACTTGAGTGAAAATTCTATTCTCCAAGAAAATACTGCTGAATCTTTTTTATGGATTTTACCAATGAAGATTTTGAAAACTTTCCTAAGAGTTTATTTATCAGAAGGCGTAAAATCTTTACTAAACGACATCGTTATTGAAGGTTTTTTTAACAATCCTATACATAAAAGTAACTTCTCATCACTTATCTACGCTATCTCAAACAATGATGCGGAGTTAAAAGCTTTTGAGGAATCTTTCTCACAAGAAAAGAAAAATAGTATATCAGTGCTTAATGGATATATTTATGACAGCAAGAAGAACAGTGAATTTCTTGGCAAAGTTAAATCTGTAGTACTAAAAATAAACGATGAAGCTCATGATATTTTGCAAAGAAATATAACAAATATATTCTCTCTTTATCACGAATTAGGAGAATTACTTGCAGATGCAAAAAAACCGTCCTCTGAGATTATTTCCAATCTTAAAGTTTTAATGATTTCTTCCCGAAATAAAGATAATACTAATTTACTAGAACAACAGTACCCAGAATGGAAAGTTTTCATTGAGATAATGAGGAATTATGTTATTATTAATGGTGGTGTGTAATTTTGAATAAACAAGACACAAATGAAAAAAATATTTCAAATCCTAATTCTTCACACAATGAACTTTTAGAGCAAACTCTTCAGTATGAAAAGAAAATTTACGATTTAGAACAACTCCTTGATATTGCACGATCATTTTGTTCAACGTTAGATTTTAATAATCTTCTCGAATCTATTGTATACATAAGCATGGCACAAATGCATGTATTGGGTGCTGAAATATTTGTAAGAGATTCAATTGAAAATAAAAACTTTGTCTTAGAAACAGCTAAGGAAATTTTTACAGAAGATGAAAAACTATTAATTCCAATTACATCACCAGTTATTACAAAACTTCAAGAAATTAATGCACCAATCACACTCAGTTCGTTAAAAAAACAAATAAATGATCCAAAATCAATAGAAATTATTGAATGCTTATCTCCTACATTGATTGTTCCAATTATTCATAAAAGCCAACTTAACGGAATTTTGATTCTTCAAGAAAGAATAGCTGTAGAAGATGACACGTCTTATACCGAGTATGAAAAAAATCAAATAATGTCGATTGCGTCTTTGTCTTCTATTGCAATTAATAACACAGCCCTATTTGAACGTTCATCCACAGACATGATGACTCATCTAAAATTAAAATTTTATTTTTTCTATTTATTAACAGAAGCTCTAAACACTGCAAGTATAAAAAAGTCTAATCTTTCTGTAATTATGTTTGATATAGATTTCTTTAAAAAATTTAATGATAATTACGGTCACGAATGTGGAGATTTTGTAATCATAACAATTGCCGACTTAATCAAACAGAGCCTAAGGGATAGTGACGTAGCTAGTCGATATGGTGGAGAAGAATTTACTGTTCTACTCGATAAAACTGGAAAAGAAGAAGCTATGCTCGTAGCCGAAAGAATTAGAAGCAAGATTGAATCCGCTGAATTTAAATATAATGATCAGATTCTGCACGTTACAATATCAGGTGGCGTTTCTGTTTTTGATACTGAAATAAATCCCATTACAGCTTCAAACGAATTAGTAAATCAAGCCGATAAAGCACTTTATTATTCAAAAGAACATGGCAGAAACAAAGTCTCTTTTTATAACCCAAATAAACAAGAAACAAATGAGTAATCAAAAAAAGATTTTTTATTTCCTTTTCTTTTTAATTTCATTTCAACTTTTTTCACAAACTCCTTCAATAAAAACTAATATACGAGTTGCACTTTGGTCACAAATTGATGCTTATCCAGAATTAGAATATAAAGAAGAAACGACATATTCTTATCAAATTAATGAACTTAAAGAATTAGCACCATTTATATTTTCAGGAATGATTTACGGCTGGAAATTCATCTACACGCCTTCAGACAAACAGAGAAAAGTGGATGAATACTTTGAACTAATACCTATCCAAGAAATAAACGAAATAACAAACCCAATAACATATAAAGAACCTTGGATTCAAGATAATAAACTCTACAGTTGGTGTGAATGCTCAAGAACAAAAGATCAATATCAGAATTATTTATTATGGTCTAGTATTCAGAATCCTGTAATTAACGGAATAGGAAAAGGTGATATAAAAAAAGGTTTCCTAGGAATTAAGGAAGCAACTATAAATTCGGTAAAAAACGCAATTAGAGAACATTACCGAAAATTAATTAAAAATAAACCAAAAGAAATACAAGGTTCTGTTTTAATCAGAGAAATTCCAACTATTGGAATTGATGCTGGTCAATATATTATAAACCTTGATTTTTTTCTAGAATACGGTAAAATAAGAGAATACACACAGTATTAATTAAATACTGGAGGATATTTATGAAAAAATTTTTAACTATATTTGTTTGTTTTTCAATTCTAACTCTTTGCGTTTTCCCACAAGAATCATTGCAAGACAACGAAGTTTTTGCTGAAGAAAAATATGAAGCTGAAAAAACAAAAACCGAAATAATCGTTCCAAAAGATCAACATTTAATTGACACATTAGGAAATGCCAAGATTGGTGCATCTGTAAAGATTGAATATTCTCCTATGTATGATGAAGTTAGAATTTATTATGAATGTATGTATGTTACTTATGATCGTGGTGAGGCTATGAACTCAGTTATGGCTTGCCTAGAAGATTTCCAAAAAGAACATCAATACTACAGCTACAGATATTTAAAAGAAGATCGTGAAAGATTCTTCAAAGATTCAAAAGGAAAAAGAAAAGCTCAATATAGCTCATATGTAAAATTTTCAAGATAAAGGTATTTAGCTTTTATAGTAAATATTATATACTCAAAGCCAAATGTTTTCTTAAGAGAATATTTGGCTTTATTTTTTTATAGATATATGTGCAAAAAGGATATTTAAAATGGAAGTAAAAAGTATACTTAAAAATCTTCATCCCCTTGAAATAAAAGTGTTATTAAATTATTCAGAAAAAGATGTATTAACTTCTGAAAAACTTCAAAAAGAATTATCTTACAAAGAAGGTCATGCAAACCAAGCTTTCTCTTGGCTATGCGGAAAAAATCTTTGCGAAGAAACAAACAGAGTTCCTCATACCTATTATGAGATTACCGAAACTGGTAAGAATTTTGGCGAAAATGGGACAATTGATGAAAGAGTAATTAACTTTGTAAAAGAAAAAGGTGCCACAACTTTGCCAGAAATTGCATCTTCACTTGGAATTGAAAATAAAGATATCGGAAGTTCATTTGGTCTCTTATCAAAAGAAAACATACTTAAAATGAATGAAGAAAAGAAAGTTGTTTATACTGGTAATCCATTACCAAATAGAATAACACTTGTAACATCATTAATAAAGAAAGCTATTTCTTCACAGAATAATCAATTAGATAAAGATGATTTATCGTCAGATGAATTGACAACTATTTCAAGTTTGGCAAAAAAAAGAGGAGCTGCTGATTCAACATTCAAAATTATTGAAAGAGAAACAGTTTCTTACAAATTAACAAACGATGCAAAAGCAGTTACAGCAGAACTTAAAAAAGAAGGAATCACTGGTAACGAAATTGGTGAACTTTCTTCAAAAATGCTAACTTCTGGTGAATGGAAAAATAGCACATTCAGAAGCTACAACATAGCTATAACTCCGGCTCGTATCATACCCGGAAGAACAAATCCTTATGTACAGTTTTTTGAATCAGTAAAAGACAAACTTTGTTCTCTTGGCTTCCAAGAGTTTGATGGTCCTCTAGTTGAAACAGAATTCTGGAATGGCGATGCTTTATTTATGCCTCAATTCCATGCTGCAAGAGATATTCACGATGTATACAGATTGAAAAATCCTACACATGCAAAAAAAATCGAAGAACCTTATTTGTCTAATGTAAAAGCCGTTCATGAAAACGGTGGAAATTCAGGCAGTAGAGGTTGGAACTATTCATTTGATAATGAATTTACAAGAAGACTTATACTAAGAAGTCAAGGAACTGTACTTTCAGCTCATCAACTTCATAAAGCTTCTATTCCTGGAAAATACTTCGGAATCGCACGCTGTTTCCGCTACGACAAAGTTGACGCAACACACTTAAGCGATTTTTATCAAACAGAAGGAATTGTTCTTGGTGACGACGTTAATTTGAAAACTTTGCTTGGATTCTTGGAAATGTTTGCAGTTGAAATTGCAGGTGCTACAGAAGTAAAATACGTTCCTGGTTACTTTCCATTCACAGAACCTTCCATTGAAGTTCATATCAAACATCCCGTTTTAGGATGGTTCGAACTTGGTGGCTCTGGAATATTTAGACCGGAAGTAACTAAAGCAATGGGCATTGATGTTCCAGTTCTTGCATGGGGTATAGGAATTGACCGAATGGCTCTTATGGCTCTAGGTTTAAACGATTTAAGACAACTATTCTGCGAAGATATTGAACAAGTTCGTTTAAGAAAAGCAAAATTCTAATCAATAAAAGCGTAAATAAATAAAAAAAGACAATTCTAAAATCTAGAATTGTCTTTTTTTATTAACAATAAATGCCAACTAATTACTTCCAGTCGTAAGTTGAAGCTTTTTCTTTCCTTGATTTGCTACATAGTTAATTATTTTTTCAATCATAACAGTTACAAAAGCAAAAAGAATTGTAATTGACAGAAATGTAATAAATGTTTGAAAGATATTAGAAAATGTTATGTTCTGAACCCCTTTACCTCTTCCGCCTCCAGGACCTCTACCCATTCCACCAATCTGCGAATTACCATTTTTAAAGATAGCAGTCAACCAAAGTCCCATAGAAGATTTTGAAAGAGCATAAACTCCCCAACACGAAATTGCGATAATTACTGCATTGATTGTCACTTTTATTGGCTTTATCGATTTATCATAGAATTTCAATATATTAGCTTTTGTCCACTTCCAGTGAAGCCCAATATGAATTCCAAGCAATATCAATGAAAGCCCCTAAAGAAAAAGTTATACGGATTTCCTTTAGCTCCAATAAAAGCGAATGACTTGAAAACGGTCTTTGAAATTCCTATTCCTGTAATTAGTATTCCTAAAAAACTTATTGCTAACAAAAAATCAACAATGTAGCTGATTTTTGCCCTAATTGTAGACGTTTTAGAAAATAGTGTTTTTGTTAATGCTACCACCCATTTTTTGTTAAGTAATACATGAACTATAAAAAGAACACATATTATAACACCGGCAATTTCATGAACAGTTAATGTCAAAACATTCTTTTTGTATAAGAATAAAATTGAAACAGCCATTATACAGTCAAGAATGATTTTTAATGATTTTGTTTTCATACGTTCTCCTTAAACATCGTTAAATTATGATGTTTATAGCAGTTTCACAAATCAATGAAACCACATGATAAAGTAAGTCTGCAAAGCAAACCCCCAATTGGATTTACACCTAAGGAAACACATTGGATACTAAATTTTTAACATTGAATCATCAAGTTTTCAAGATTCTTTTAAATAACCTTTTGTTTTATAACAAGTTATTAATTTTTAAAATTATAATTATTCTTTTGTAGAAATCGCATTTTCTGTTGCTAAATTCTTTAACCATTTCTCTTTTTTTAACCAAATGGAAGCCACTATGACTTTTTCAATATCAGACACCTTTACTATTGCATACATTAAAACCGGACTCCAATTAGTAAAATAAGTCATTATGAACATTCCTGGCAAGAACAGTATGAAATTTGCTGTAAGGTCAACAATAACACCCATCATAGTGTCTCCACCAGTTCTAGAAATTGCAAACTGTCCATTACAATAACACCAAATCGGCATATATGCAGCGGCTGCAAAAACTAATCCTCTTGCTATAAATCTTGCATTGCTACTTAGATTTGAAAATACAACAGGAATTAAAAATGTACTTAAAACACCTATAACACCAAAAAAAATACCAAATATAAAAGAGCCATTTAAAATCCAATCTTTTTGTTTTTTTGCTTCATCTAACTTTCCAGCTCCTAATGTCGTTCCAATAATTACGCCTGTTGCAGTGAAAATTCCTGAAAAACTTACAAAGAAAAGATTAGCTATTGTAAAACCAGCTGCCATTCCAGAAACAACATCAGCACCACCCCTTGAATTGTATAATGCTGTAGAAACTGTTTCTGACAAAACCCATGTGAGTTCTGAAATTGCAATCATTCCTGTTTTGGAAAGAATATTTCCAGCAAGAGTTATTTTTACTTTGAATATATCTTTTAATTTAGAATAAAAATCTGGTTTTTTAACATAAATATAAACTACAAAAGTCAACATTTCGATTACTCTTGCTATTACAGTTGCAATTGCAGCTCCTGTAACTTCTAAACGAGGAGCACCAAAATGACCATAAATAAGAACATAATTACCAAACGTATTAATCAATGTTGCGATTACAGAAATAATTAATGGAACCCGAACTTCGCCCGTCTCTCGCAAAGAAGAGGAAATTGCAGCTGTAATAACCATAGGAATCCAAGTCCAAGCAATAATTTGTTGATACATTGACGCTTGTAAAACAATATCACCTGACTGTGCGTTTCCATGTACCATTAATTTTAAGATTGGCACAGGACAAAAACGACAAATTACCGTATATAAAGTTGCAAAGAAAAGACAAATAATTAGTTTATATCTAAAAACTTGTTGCATTCCTTTTTTATCATTTGCCCCTCTAAATTGGGACATAAAAATTCCACCACCATTACAAAGAACATTTCCTATCAATACTAAAAAAATAAAATTAACTTGTCCAGCAATATTAACTCCGGACATTTTAATATCGCCAAGCCCTGCAACCATAAAATTATCAATTAATGAAACAAGATTTTGAATAAATAATTGAGCCATCACTGGAATAGCAATTGAAAGAGCCTTTTTGTAAAAATTAACAGAACCAAATTTTATCTTAAACATATATTCTCACTAAATTATTGAAAGTCCACAGATTATATATAAAAAAATAAAAATAATATATACCTAATAAAAATAATGAACAGCTTCAATTATCACTGTTAGCATAAAAAAAAGCATCGACAATATTACTTGCCGATGCTTTGTAAAATTTCAACTTATTCAATTATTATTTTGTAAGAGAAAGTCCTTTAATATAAATTGCTTTTGTTGCACTTGTCCAGAATTGAATACAATAAAGAGTTCTTGAATCGTTAAAATTGTTTCCCCACTGTTCACTAGAAACAAGGTTTGCACTTACATCCGTCCATGCATCTTTTTTAGAATCGCTTAAATAGAAAGAAGCTTTACGCTCTCCATTATTATTAGTATCTGTATAAAGAAGTCCACAATTATATGTTCCAGGAACACCCTCAAATCCTGCAATAGAGAATTTTAAGTTTTTATAACCTTTTAGTGAAGTTGGTTTGTCCAATACAAATGCAACACGAACCTCAGTATTATAATTTGATGTAACGCGTAAACATTTTTCACCTAAATACTCAACAACTTCAACATCAGCACCTTTTACTGATTTAATATCTTTCCAAGATGTATCTTTATCCACTACAATTGTACAAGCTCCAATTGTAGTTGCAAGAGTATTACATGATGTAGGTCCTACTTTTTCATTAAGAAGTTCATAGACTGGTTTATCATCCGCTGCAGATTGAAACATACCTAAATCATCAGGCATTCCTGATAAATCATCATTACTTACACAAGAAGTTAATCCCAACACCAACGCAATCCCAGTTGCAATAATTAATACTTTTTTCATTTCTTTCCTCCAAATGTTTTAAGAAATTATTCCACATTAATGTAATTCTTTTATTTTATCGTTTTTTCTCAGATAGTCTTTTGTACATTTGTCCAATTTCTTCATCATCAAACTTTAATTCTCTACGATTATAAATATCTGTAGCTCCAGCCCATAATACTGGACAAAATCCTAAATCATAAGATGATTCTGCTACGGCAGTAAGATATCTTCTTACGCTTTCCACTTCTTTTCCTTTTATTACAGTTCCATATTCACCAATTATTACTGGAATACCCTTATCTTGGAAAGTTTTTTTCATCATTTCGAGATTTTTCTTTAATTCAGCATAATCTTCTTCAGTTCCCCACGTTTTGCGAACTTTTCCCCATGATGCATCTTCTTCTAGAATTGCAAAAGTTGAAGGGGTATAATAATGAACAGAAATCATACATCGATTTATTTTATCTTGTGGCATTCTAAATTCCGGTGCACAAGTACATTCAATATCTGTTGCATATCCTGCGATAAGCAAATAACGCTTTTTATTCTTTCCACTTGATTGTCTAACAGTATTTACAAAAGTTTGATTAATTCGATTTAGTACTTCAAAAGCAGTTTTTTTATTTCCACCAGAATATCGACTCCACACATTATCAAAACAACCTTCTTCATTTAGTGACTCAAAAATAAGATGCTCATCGTAATTCTTATAACGCTCACAAAGTTGATTCCAGATTGAAACATATTTGTCCATACAACCTTTCCAATCTTTTGTGAAACCAGAATTCGGATCATTTATCCATCCGCCATCCCAGTGAATATTCAAGATAACATACAAACCACTATTTATTGCATAATCGACAACTTCATTAACTCTAGCGGCAACATTTTCATCTATCTTGTTATCTTCTGCCATTCCCCTTGACCAGGCAACAGGAAGTCTAATAGTAGTAATTCCACGAGATTTTAAATCTTCAAACATTTCTTTTGTTGAAATTGGAGCACCCCATCCGATTTCAAATCCATTAACACCGCCACCAACAACATCAAAAGTATTTCCCCAGTTATAACCAATACCTAAATTTTTAACAAATTTCATAGATTCTGTTTCTGAAGAAAACGCTTTTAACATTAAAAGTGAGAATATACCAATTAATATTGCTTTCTTTTTCATATACTTATTATACACAAATTAGTTAAAACCAATTATTTGATTTTTACATGAAAATACTTTATCTTTTTTACTTGCAAAACTTCTCAAGTGTTAAATTTATTGTGTTTAAATACTCAGTTAAATCATCTTGATTCAACAAAGTCATTCTAAAAATATATGTTTCAATTAATGCATAAATCACATCATTTATTTCATGTACATTTAGATTTTTAAATTCATTGCTTTGAATTCCTTTAATGATTATTGAACTCAAAATGTGTCGTAATTTTATAACTCTTCGTAACACCCTTGTATTTGTGTCAACTCCAGATTTTTTCAACTGAAGCAAATACTCAAGAAGAACATTAAATAATTTCTTATTTGCCAAACATTCCTCTAAAACCAAGGTAATAGTCTTTTTTAATTTTTCTTTTGCAGACTCGCTATCATCTGCAACTAATTCAAGCAATGAAACTTCAAGATTCGACAAAAGTTGTTTTATACTACAAAGAAATATCTCTCTTTTATTATGAAAATAAATATACAATGTTGTTCTTGTAATTCCACACCTATCTGCAATTTTTTGAAAAGTTGCATCTTCGTAACCTTCTTCTACAAAGACATCAAGGGATTTTTCAAGAATTTCTTGTTTTCTTTTTTCATGTTCAACAACTATTGCCAAATTATCCTCTTTGCTCTACTTTTTCTGATTCTGTAATTTTTTGTAAATATAAAACACTGTATCTAGATTTCCAGCTTTGATTTTTTTTGTCATACAAGGTTTCTTTTCTATTTGTTGCAAAAAGTTTGGGTTTGATGTTATAACTCCAAATTCCCATTCCGGGAAATCTGTCCACAAAGAATTCATATCTTTATATAATTGAGTTACTTCTTCTTCCTCTCCCAATCTTTCGCCATAAGGAGGATTACAAAGAATTAACCCTTCAGGATAAGGAGCAGACAATGTTTTAAAATCAGCTTGAACAAAATCTGGTCTTAGCACATGTGCATCGTTTCCTATTGATTTCAATGTTCTTCCAACCATAACACAAGCGTGTTCTGCATTCATTTTCGCTCGTTCAATAGCTTTAGCATCCAAATCAGAACCAGTAATTCTTACTTCTACATCAGTTCTAATTTTTCCGGCTTCTTCATTTTTAATTTCAGTTGCTCGTTGTTCATCATAAAATGCCAGACTTTCCAACGCAAAAAGTCTACCAAACCCTGGTGCAACATTATAAGCATAAAGAGCTGCTTCAATGGCAATTGTTCCAGAACCACAAAAAGGATCATGTAAAGGAGTTTTACGTCTCCACATCATTTCTTGCAAAAGAACAGCGGCTGTAGTCTCACGCAATGGTGCAATTCCACCATCTGTTCTATATCCTCGTTTATGAAGTGGCAATCCAGACAAATCAAGCATTAACAGCACTGTATTTTCATCAACATAAACACGAATATCATGCTCTTCACCTGATTCAGGAAAATTTGCGATATGCCAAATATCTCCTAATTTAGAATAAATAGCTTTATGAACCATACCTTGTATGCTATGTTCAGAATTTAATTTGCTTTTGTAAGTTCTAACTTTATCAACAACTATTTTTGAATCTTTTTTTAAATAATCTTGCCATGGAACACTGTAAGCTCCATCATATAAAGAATCAAAATCTAATGCTTCATATGAAGCTACTTGTAAAAAGATTCTATCAGTTGTTCTTAAACAAAGATTTGCTTTAAAGATTGAATCATCATCACCGAGAAAAGTAACACGACCAGGTGCATTACTTACTAATTTATATCCAAGATGTTTTATTTCATTTCCAAGGATTTTTTCCGCTCCAATTGCACATAGAGCTACTAAAGTATTCATATTTTTAATTTTAACAATAAAACTTTATTTATTCAATTGGACGAAAAACTATATATAAAACATTTCATTTAGTGTTATTTTCTACAAAAAAACATTAAACAGCAGTACCAAGTGAACAGAAACATGAAAACGTCACCATTCACTTGATATGCTTTTTTTTATTTTCCTGATTTGAAATAAGCTGCAAAAGGATTGTAACTCATTCCATCATCATTCTTATTGTTATTGCGATTTCTTGAAAAATTCTGAGATTTATCGTTTGAATTATTTGATGAAGATTTTTTCACAACAACAACTTTTTTTCCGTTTGGACTAGTTTTATCTGTTGTAACTTTCATCTGAACTTTTCGTTTATTTTCAGCTCCAGGATTACTTTTTAAAGAAAGACTAATTCTTCTTCTATCAGTATCCAAACCAATTATTGTGAATTCCTTTATATCGCCTACTTTAATCACATCCATAGGATTTTTTACAAACTCATCACTTAATTCACTGATATGAATTAAACCTGTTTCATGAAGTCCGATATCGACAAAAGCCCCGAAATCAACAACATTTCTAATTTTTCCTGTTACTTTCATACCTTCTTTAAGGTCTTCAAATTGAACAACACCCTTTTGCA
>JAAZCS010000187.1 GCA_012513125.1 Treponema sp.
ACCATTATTAATTAAAACTACTACTGGCATATCTTTAGGAATTACAGTTTTATCTTTTGATGCAGTAAAAACTTGATTTTCAAACAACAACCTACTCTTTGTAGAAACAATTGTTCCTTCATCAATAAATTTATCTCCAATATCAGTCGCACTAGTTAGCAATCCACCCGGATTATCTCTAACATCAATAATAAGCTTATCGAAATTCTGCTCCTTAAACAAATCCAAAGCATTTTGCATTCTTTTAGCCGTTTCTGGAGTAAACTCAATCAGCCTAATATATCCAATTTTTGTCCCTTCAATCATTCCATATTTTACAGTCGGAACTTCAATTAACGCCCTTGTCAATTTCACATCGAATTTCATATTGTTTCCACGCAAAATTGTCAAATTTACATCGGTTTTTACTTCACCACGTAGAGCAGTCAAAACTTCATTCATTGTCATTTCAACAGTTGAATGTCCATCTATTGCGATAATATAATCTCCAGATTGAATGCCAGCTTTATATCCCGGTGTATCTTCTATTGGTGACGAAACTTTTACATACGCAGGCTGTTTAGATGTTGATTCAATTGGTTTTGAAATTGATAAGCCAACGCCACCAAAAGAGCCAGTTGTCGTTTCATCCAAATCTCGCATATAATTTTCATCTAAATATAAAGTGTATGGATCACCAATTGAATCCAGCATTCCTTTTAAGGCACCTTCATACAACTTTTTTGGATCCAATTCGTCTACATAATTTTGCTGAATAAAATCAAACATATAGTTTAATTTTTTCATATATTGATAACTTGAGATTTTACCATCGTTTTCATAAATTGAGGCTGAATAACCATTACATGATAATAAAAGAATATTTACTGATAAGAATATTTTGATTAATGATAAACGTATATTTCTACTTGCTTTTTTCATACAAATAGTTTACGTTACCACCCTAAAAAAAGCAATAATAGTCAAGATGAAATAATCATGATATACTTTCTTCATGGTACAAATAATTCCAGTAGCAAGTGGAAAAGGTGGAGTCGGAAAAAGTCTTCTTTCTGCAAATTTAGCTATTGCTCTTGGGCAACAAGGCAAAAAAGTTGTTCTTGCAGATTTAGATTTAGGAGCTTCAAACTTACACCTTGTAATAGGTCAACGTCCTAGTCCAGCCAGTCTGGGCTCTTGGTTTACAGAAAAAAGTAACTTCAAAGATATAATTCAACCAACTGATTACAAAAATGTCAGTTTTATTGAAGGCGACAGTCAAATCCCTGACTTAACTTCACTTAAATTTTCACAAAAGGTTAAACTCATACGAAATTTAAACAACATCGATACAGATTATTTAATTCTAGATTTAGGAGCAGGAACTCATCAATTTATTCTTGATATGTTTCTCCTTTCACCACAAGGAATCGTTGTTACAGCACCAGCTGTTACTGCAACTTTAAACGGGTATTTATTCCTAAAAAATGTTGTTTTCAGACTTTTGTATACAACTTTTAAAAGAGGCACACCCGGAAGACAATTCCTTGATGATTTAAAAAAAGATTCTTCTTCAATGCAAAAACTTCATATTCCTCAATTAATTCAAGTTCTTGCACAAAAAGATCCACAAACAACACAACTTTTTATTTCCAGAATGCATGAATTCAGACCTCGTCTTGTTATGAATATGATTGAAGACCCAAAAGACGCAAATAAATTACAAAGAATAAAAACTTCATGCAATCAATATTTAGGCTTAGAAATAGAATATCTCGGCTTAATATTCCGCGACACTCTTCAAGATAAAGCTCTTTCATCACAATTGCCACTTGTTGTCTACAAACCGCAATCTGTTCTTGGACAAGCCATTTACAGAATAGCTGATAAAATAATCGAAACTGAGCCTCACAAATTTGATTCTGACTTTAATATTTCATCTGCATCTTCTGATAATTTTCAAAATGCGGAAGAAGAAGCAAATAACGATTTTGACTTCAAACTCTCAGGTATTGACGATTTAGTTTCTAGCGGTTCTTTATCAATAAGCGAATTAGCAGAAATGATTAAAACGCAGCAGTACGAAATTACACAATTACGAAAAGAAAACCTTCTTTATAAATCAAAACTTATACAAGCAAAAAATGAAGGCTTTAAACTATAAGGATTTTTTATGCTACAACTCTATATTAATTATCCATCTTGGATTCATCCAGAAATTTTTCCATCAATACCATTCTTAAATCTGATTCGCTGGTACGGTTTAATGTACATTTTTGCTTTTGCAACAGCGTATTTTTTACTTAAAAAAGTTGCAAAAGAAGGTCTTCTTGATTCTGAAAACTACAAATTTGCAGAGGATGATTTATTCAGCTTTATTACAACAGGGATTATCTTTCTTCTGATTGGTGCAAGACTTTTTTCCACACTTATTTACGACACAAGTGGAATTTACTTAAAAAAACCATGGCTAATTTTCTGGCCATTTGATCAACAAGGAAAATTCACAGGTCTTGCAGGAATGTCTTATCACGGTGGGTTTGTCGGTGGGTTAATAGGCATGATTTTTTGGTGTAAACGTCATAAACAACCAGTTTTCAAATGGGTTGATGCAATGGTTTGTGCCATTCCTGCGGGTTACACTTTTGGACGACTTGGAAATTTCTTAAATGGTGAACTTTACGGACGCATTACAACTATGCCATGGGGAATCGTTTTCCCTCAAGCAGAAAAATTCTCTTCTTCTCTTTCATGGGTAAAAAACTTTGCTGCCTCAATCAATATGACTATTCTTGATAACACTTTGGTTAATCTTCCTCGACATCCAAGTCAATTGTACGAAGCTTTATTTGAAGGTTTAATTTTGTGGTTAATAATCTGGATGCTTAGAAAACACAAAAAGTTTGATGGAATGCTTTCTATGATTTACGCCGGCGGTTACGGTATTTTCCGCTTTGTTATTGAATATTTTAGAGAACCTGATTCAGATTTAGGCTATCGAATATCAAGTCAAACTGATGCACCTATTTATTTGAACACTTCATTATTTAATTTTTCCACCGGGCAAGTATTGTGTTTCTTCATGATTTTATTTGCCATCGTAGGAACAATTACTTTAGTTATATTGAACAAAAGAAAGAAACAAATATCAAAGAAATAGCAATATATACAAAAAAAAGGCAACCAATTCTTCATCAGTTGCCTTTTTTTGTATAAATCTAATTAATTACGGATTTACAGTTGTGTTATAAATTGTTTTCAATCCACCGTTATCATCTTTTACGATTTCAACAATAACAGCTGATTTTACAGGATTATGTTTTGCATCAAATGTAAGATGACCAGTTACATAATCATTATCAGAAGCTTCCAAAGCAGAACGAACAGCAGCTACATCTTCACTTCCAGCTTTTTCAATTGCATCTCTTAAAAGATAAACTGAATCATAACCCAAAGCTGCAAATGAATTTGGCTCTTTTCCATATTTATCACTGAAAGCTTTTACAAAGTTTCTTACATATAAACTTGTTGAGTCAGCTGCATAGTGATTTGAATAAAAACCGTTAAGAACTTCATCACCTGCATTAGAAGTAAGTCCGTCCCATCCATCAGCACCAACGATTGGAGCAGTTACACCCTGAGCACGCAATTGTTTTGCAATCAAAGCAACTGTTCCATAATAATCTGGAAGATAAATCATATCTGGGTTTGCAGATTTAATTTTTGTAATAATTGCATTGAAATCTTTTTCACCTTTTGCATATGATTCAGCAACAACAGAACCACCATTTTTTCCAAATTCAGCAACAAAGTTTTCATAAAGACCAACAGAATAATCATTTGTAATATCATAAAGAATAGCAGCTTTTTTTGCTTTTAAGTTCTCTGCAGCAAATTTTCCACCAACAGTTCCCTGGAATGGATCGATAAAACAAGCACGGAAAATATAATTTCCTGCATCTGTGATATCTACAGCAGTTGCAGCTGGAGCAATCTGAATTACTTTACTAGCTTGTGATAAAGCTGTAATTGATTTTGTACAACCAGAAGTCAATGAACCAATAATGATTTTTGCACCATCTTTTGTTGTGATTTTTTTGAAAGCGTTTACTGTTTTATCAGCATTTCCTTCATCATCTTCACTAATCAACTGAATTAACTTTCCATTAATTCCACCAGCAGCATTGATTTCTGCAACAGCTAGTTCAACACCATTCTTATTTTCAACACCATAAACAGCAACATCGCCAGAAAGAGGTCCAATACATCCAATTTTAATAACATTAGAATTTGATTTTGAACATCCAACAGTAGCCATTGCCATCAATCCTGCAATAGCTCCAATTACAAATACATGTTTTTTCATAAAACCTTCCCATATATGAATTACTATCCATATAACAATAATTAAGGTATACTTTAATTAAATTAAAGTTTCTTGATTATATTTTAATTGATTATTTGTGTAAATATATTTGATGAATTTTCGTTTTTAAAAATAACTTGAGTTTACTTTTATCTTTTCCTATACTTTACACAATTCTTTTCTTTCTTTTCGAGGAGTGTTTATGAAAAAATCATTTATAAAAGTTTTAGTTTTCTTGTTAGTTTTAACTTTATCAAGTTGTGATTTTAACTCACTTGCAATTCCAACAACTTTATATGTTAAAACAAAAGCTGACTTTTCTTTTTCTTTAGCTAACTTTGATTTGAATCTTTCTGACTATTTTTCAAAAGCAACAATACAAAACGCTGTAGGCAATTCAGACTCTATAAAAGTTTATGATTATTTTCCTAATTCTGCAGATACAAAAGTTCAACAATTTTTAATCAGAATGCCTCTTCAAGAAATTCCAGTCAATTTTGAAGATTATCTAAATCAATTCAATGTTGATACATTACTTCAAAAAACATCATTTTCAAAATCAATTACAATTCCTTCCATCAATTTACAAGCATCAGAAACTTTTGATTTACAATCTGCCCTTAATCTTTTAGTTTCATATTCGGGTTCTAGTGCTTCTATAACTTTTCAAACAGGATTTACAACATTAACTTATTCATCTGGAACAATGACAATTGCTTGCCCAACAGCAACAGGAACAGTAACCCTTAAAGATAGTGGCGGTTTAGCTGTTGCAAGTGGAACATTTTCTTCAGGAACAGCTTCTTTATCATTATCAAACGACACAATAAGTAAAACTGGAATGACTTTGGAGTTTTCTTCTGCATACACAGGATCTATCGGAATAGTAACAACAGGAACCATTTCTGAAGCAAAAGAATTAGCTTTATCTATGTCTGCAATATCCAAAACAATCTCAAATCCACTTTCTTCTGCAATTACAGCGTGTACAATTGGTACAGGAAATTTGGTAATTTCAACAGAAAACTTACCTTCTGGAATAAGTTTAACAACATTAACTTCCAGTACTGGCGGACTTACAATTTCTTCTACTCCAAGTCAAACTATTAGTTTGGATTTAAAATCTCTTTCTTCAAGCGATATTGTAATTTCATGCACACCTTCACTTTCTGGTGACGCAACTTTTTCTACACCGGCAACTTCTGTTACTTTTAAATTTGCAACTAATATTTCTTCTTTATCTTCACTTTCTATTGAAGACGACTCTTTTGAAAACTTATCTGTTGATATAAATCAATCCTTCCCTTCAGAAATGTTGGAAATGATTGATTCAATCACGTTTACAGATAGTGGAATTGGCGGTAACTACAAAAATACATTCCCTGCAAGTAACGATATATCAATTGTAATGAACGCTCCAATTCTAGGAATTTCTAGTCAAACAGAAACATTATCATCAAACACAGGAAGCACAAATCCTTCATTTGAGATAAAAAGCTCAGGTGATACAACTGTAAACGTTGGAAATACCTCCCCTGCAATAAATTCTTTAGTAGTAAATCTTCAAATTCAAGTTCCGGGTTATGATTCTACAAATAAAAAGAAAATGACAGTAACAGATGTAGTTCCAGGAAGCACATATAATATAGCTGTTTCCGTAACACCAGTAATCAATTGGAAATCCATATCAATTAATAATGTTACCTCTAATCAATCTGGAAAACTTCCTTTAAAATTCAGCCTTTTTGACATAATGGAAAGTTTCAAGGCGAAAATTGGCGAAAACATTGCACCAAAAATTGAAGTTGACTCTCTTCCTGTTTATTTATACTTTTCAAGACCAAATTTCTCTGCATTCGATGATATTTCAGTTTCTGGAAAACTAGCTTCTTATGTTGGAGACGAGAATGGAAATATACTAACAGGAGAAAGTAAAAGTTATATTTTAGGTAATTCTTCAACTCCGGCGACCATGGCTTTTGCCTCAGAACCAACACTTTCAACAGATTCTTCAGATGTAGTGACTACAGATATTAGTAATATTACAAGTAGTTGTTCAACAAATTTAAAAACAACATTGAATAAAACACGTGATGCCACAAATAAATATATTTGTATAGATTATGATGTAGCTATAGCGAATTCTTCATTAATAACAGTTACAAAAGACCAAATAACAGACGCAAATTCTTCAATTGCAATTGTTGCATACATTTGCGTTCCTCTAAAATTCAATGTTACAGATTCAAATGGTATCACAATTAACGTTTTAGATATGCTTGGAATGTCGGGCAGCACAGATTTATTCAAAAGAACTACTGCTACAGATGTTACAAGCTTCCAACAATATTTGGATGCACTTACTTCTGTAGATTTAGTTTATCAGACACCAGTCTTGCCATTTAATTCAACAGAAGAAATTAAAGTTATCGTAGAGCATATTTATGGAAGTTCAGATACAGAAAAACTAACATTAGGAATGTCAGGTGGTTCAATTTCTCTAAATCCAAGTAAAATTTGTTCAATTTATCCTTTGTTACCAGATATTAATTTAGTAATTCCACAAACCTCATTCTCAATTACAAGAAATACAGCGGTCAACCTTAATGTTGGAGTAACACTCCATACAGATGGTATAGTAAATATTTTCGGAAATTAGGAGTTTATCATGAAAAAATTTTTTATCAGTTTATTTTTAATTGTTTCAATATTTAAGCTTTCAGCAACAAACTTTTTCTCATCCAGATTCTTTGAAATAAAAGCTGAAGTACCAGCTTATGTTTCAAACAATAGTTTAAAAATTACAGATTATTTAGTCAGTTCTCCAGTTTTAGATTTACAATCAATTGCCCTTCAAGTTCCAATTGAAGGACTAAATCTAGACTTAAACCTTTATCCAAAAGTAACAATTCAATTTAATCCCCAAAAAGGCCCTGTTATTGGAGCTGCAGTTGGTGTTGATTTATATGGCAATGTGAACATTTCTCAATCCCTTTTCACGTTCTTGGGGCTAGGAAACACATTAAATCAAGATATCAATGTATCAGCAAGCACAGATTTTGATGTTTTTTCTTATGTTTCATTATATGCAGGCTACAACTCAGAAAAGTTTAGTGTTGTCTTCAAACCTTCTTTAGTAATTCCAGTTCTTCATATGTCCACAGGTTACGCTGGTGTTACAGTTCAAAACGCAGCTTCTGGAGGAATTGACATTAAAGCAAATGCATCAGTAAACGTATTCACCTCTTTTACTGCCACTCAAGAAACATTAAAACTGATTTCCCAAAATCCATTCATTCTTTATAGCGATGCAATAGATTCTTCAGGTATTGATTTAGCCGCTGAATTTAGATATTCAATTTTAAGTTTCTTAGATTTGACTGCAAAAGTCAGAGTTCCTATTATTCCTTGTAAATTAGATTATTTGGCACCACTTACTGGCTCTTTTAATTTCTCCTTGAATATTTCCTCAATACTAGCAAATAATACTATACCTAGCCCAACTTATGGTTATAATATTTCAAATGGTTTAGTTTGGTTTTATCAATTTTCAAGACCTTTAAAACTATTTCTTAGAGCCGACTTACTTCCAAATAATGACTTTCTTTCAGCATTTGCAGGTGCTGGTCTTGGAGTAAAACATCCATTCTCTGGTGATTCAAGTGAAGTTGTTTTTTATCCAGAATATATTTTAGGAGCAAAAGTCGGAATTTATAGCATTCTTATGACAACTTTATCAACAGAATACACAGACCAGCTTTTTATTCACCAATTAATGGTTACATTGAATCTTCGATTTCTACAAGTTGATGTTGGAGCTGCCTTGTCTGCAAAAAATTTCTTTGATTCTTTCAATGTGAAGGGTCTTGGTGTTTATGCAGCGGCAACAATAGGATTTTAATCGCCTAAAATTGATTAAATATTTGTGTTGTTATACAATACTTTAGATTTATCTTTTTCTTAAGGAACTAAAAATGTTTAAAATTATCGAAAAAAAACAGCTTTCTAACGATGTTTTCTATATGAAAATAGAAGCTCCAGATGTAGCTCGCAACCGAAAAGCTGGTCAATTTGTTATAGTTCAAGTTGATTCTGATTTTGGGGAAAGAATTCCTCTTACAATTGCTGACGCAGATCCAGAAAAAGGATGGGTTGCAATAGTATATCAAACTGTTGGTGCCACAACTTTCAAACTATCACAGAAAAATGTTAATGACAGCATTCCTACATTTTTAGGACCATTAGGACGCCCATCTAAAATTGAACGTTACGATGCTCCTGTTGTAATAATTGGTGGTGGAATTGGCGTTGCACCTTGCCATCCAATTGTACAAGCTCATAAAGCAATTGGAAACAAAGTAATCTTCATTATGGGTGCAAGAAACAAAGATCTTCTAATTTTTGAAGATGAAATGAAAAAAGCAGCCGATGAACTGATTATTATGACAGATGACGGTTCAGCCGGAAGAAAAGGTCTTGTTACAGAACCATTAAAAGAACTTTGTGAATCACAATGTCCACCTGCAGAAGTAATTTCTATTGGTCCTCCAATAATGATGAAATTCTGTTGCAAAACTGTTGAACCTTACAAAGTACCAATTACAGTTTCACTAAATACTATCATGATTGACGGAACAGGTATGTGCGGTGGTTGTCGTGTTAATATAGGTGGAGAAACAAAATTCGTTTGTGTTGACGGTCCAGAATTCGACGGTTCAAAAGTTGATTTTGATAATATGATGATGCGTATGAAATCTTACAAAGCCAAAGAACAAGAAGATTTCCACAAATGCAAAATGTTAGCTCAAGCTGATGCCCTTGCATCTCAGAACAAATAATTTAGATTTTATAGAGGATTTTATAGAGGATTTTATAATCAAATGAATAATGATGAATTAAATAAAATTGCAAAAGAAGAATATGCAAAAATTGAAGATAAAATAAAAAGTAGGACATTAACCGCAAAAGACAAAAATGCTATCCCTCAAATGATAATGCCAACTCAAGACCCTAAAAAACGAGCTCGTTTGATGAGTGAAGTTGCACTAGGATATACAAAAGAGATGGCTATTGTTGAAGCAAACAGATGTCTACAATGTAAAAAACCTTTTTGTGTTGAAGGTTGCCCTGTAAACATCGATATTCCAGGATTCATTTCACAGATAGCTGTTGGAGAATTTGGAAAGGCAATCGACGTTATCAAAAGAACAAGTTTATTACCTGCAATTTGTGGTCGTGTTTGCCCTCAAGAAAAACAATGTCAAGGAAAATGTACTGTTGGAAAAGTTTACAAAAGTGCAGAAAAAGCAGTATCAATAGGTCGTCTAGAAAGATTTGTTGCTGATTGGGAACGCGAAAATAACAAAGTAACATTACCTACAATTGCCCACAAAACAGGAAAAAAAGTTGCTGTTGTCGGATCAGGTCCCGCTGGATTAACAGTTGCAGCTGATTGTGCAAGAGCTGGTCACGATGTTACTGTTTTTGAAGCTTTCCACAAAGCTGGTGGAGTTATGATGTATGGAATTCCAGAATTCAGACTTCCTAAAAAAATTGTTCAAGATGAAATTGAAAATTTAACAAAAATAGGCGTAAAATTTGAAAACAATTTCTTAGTTGGAAGAACTGATACTCTCGACCAATTATTATCAGAAAAAGGATTTGATGCCGCATTTGTAGCTACAGGTGCCGGTCTTCCAAAATTCCTAAATATTCCAGGTGAAAATCTTATTGGTGTTTTCAGTGCAAACGAATATCTAACTAGAGCTAACTTAATGAAAGCCTACGACAAAGAACATGCTGCAACTCCTTTATACGAAGCCAAACACATTTGCGTTGTTGGTGGCGGAAACGTAGCAATGGACGCAGCCAGAATGGGGCTTAGACTTGGTGCTGAGACAGTTAGCGTAATCTACAGACGAACACGCGACGAAATGCCAGCTCGTTCTGAAGAAATTGTACACGCCGAAGAAGAAGGAATAGAATTCCGTTTCCTCGAAAATCCAATTGAAGTTATTGGCGACGAAAACGGCACTGTAAAAGCCGTAAAATGCTTGTACTATCAGCTTGGTGAACCAGATGCCTCTGGAAGAAGAAGCCCTGTAGAAATCAAGGGTAGCGAACATGAAGTTGAATGCGATGCTTTAATTGTTGCTCTCGGAAATGGAAGTAATCCACTACTAGTTCAAACAACAGAAGGTCTTGATGCTGATAAACGTGGACACATTATTGTTAATGAAAATCAAGCTACTAGCCATGCAAAAGTATGGGCCGGTGGAGATATCGTTCTTGGTGCTGCAACAGTAATACTTGCCATGGGTGAAGGCCGAAAAGCTGCTGCAAGTATAAACGATTACTTAAAATAGTTATTTCCTAGAATTTAATTAAAATGACAAAGAGTTCAATATTTAATCTTATTTGAATATTGAACTCTTTTTTTTACTTTACCATCAACTCATTTTTAATAATTCCGATAATTATTATATGTCAACAAAAAAAAGAAATAGTGGTTTAGCGTTAGCCTGCTGCATTTTAGTAGCATTGATTATTTTTATCATTTTTCTTGTTAAGAAAGATACTATTATTACAAATTTAAAAGATACAGCTTTTTTTGATCGAGTCTTTGGAAAAACTCCCGAATTCGTGGAAAATCATCAGAGTGCGAAAACAACAGAACAAATTGATTTAAAAAATGACTCAATTATTATTGATATACAACCAGAAGAAACAAAAACAACTATTACAGAGCAAAACAAAATAAACGATTCTACCCCTTCAATTACAAAAAACACAGAAGAAGTTGAATCAACTAAAACAAAAGAAAAAAATCAAACCAAACCAGATGTTCCTACAACAAATATCAAACTTTATTTTATAAACATAGATTCAGACGGTTCTGTAATCAGAAAACAAATCACACGTTCTGTTGCAAAAAACGACTCACCATTAACAACAGCACTCAAACTTCTGCTTGAAGGACCTAATTCAACTTCTTCTTCAGAAAAGAATTGCATTACGTTAATTCCTAAAAACACAAAACTTTTAAGTGCCAGAGTTCAAGATAGAACAGCTTATTTAAATTTCAATGAGAATTTTGAATTTAATGAAGTCGGAATTGAAGGTTACATAGGACAATTGATGCAAATCGTTTACACATCTACTGAATTTTCAACAGTAGACAGTGTTCAATTCCTAATCGACGGAAATAAGAAAGATTATCTTGGAAGCGAAGGTCAATGGATTGGCTCTCCACTTTCAAGAGCAAGCTTTAATTAGTTTTGTATGATTTTACAATTTTGTCATAATATGATTTATCTTTGCAATATTGATCATAATAAGTAGACATCGACAACACTAATACATTTGAGTTATCTTGTTTTGTGAATTTATATACTGAATGAATATAATTTTTTTTGGCAATAACACACGAATCTATTGTCACCTTATATCCATTCTCTTCTTCAACAATCACCATGTTTTGAAAATCAGAATACATTCCATCAACACTTTCAGTCATTCTTCTAATCAAAGAACACAAATCATTATTTTTATCTTTATATTGATGAGGTAATTCAAGCAACACTAAAAAAGACTCATCACCAAAAGTCCAGCTATTTTCAGTTTGTTGAAGCCAATTCTCATCCAAACTTACTTCTTGCTTTTCATTAAACGCAAATTTTACTATTTTTTTTGACTTTATTTTTTGAGTTTTCTTAGCAGTCGTTTGTTCTGTAAAACCTACAAATTTATTAAATGAAACATCATTAGAAGAATAAATTTTTCCTGTTGTGCAACACTCAAACAGTGATTTATTTTCAAAATCAACAATGGATTTTATATTAAAAACAGGAACAGTATTATCAAATTTAATCTTAACATTGCCACCAAATTGAACAAAATCTTGAGAAATCTCATTTTTGCCCAATGAAACTACAGTTCCAGCTTTTATTCTTCTTGCTGAAAATTCATATAACAAATCATGAAGATAATTCAAAATTGTAACATCATCCGTATCTGGCATAATTGTTGAAACAACTTCTTCACCAGTCATATTCCAATAATCACTTTCAGAATCAACTGTTACATAAAATGAAATTTCTTTTTCAGGCAATTTTTTTTCAGAATCAGACGGAGCATAGTATCTAATTTGGTAAGTATTTTCATCGTAAAATAAAAATCCCACATACGCTACTCTTTCAAAACTGTAATCTCTATAGTAGACATATTCACCACTTGAATCTTCAATTTCTCTTTTTATTCCAGGCAAGGCAAATAACGAAAAACAAGTAAAAAACAATATACAAAATGAACTAATTCTTTTAAAACCACTGTTTCTACTATTATTCTTTTTAAAATTCATCAAAAACTCCAAATTTACACTTCTCACTGTTCACTCTTGCCCAAACTATTTTATACTAATTTAATTTTTTTAATTCTTCTTTAATAATATCATTAGTTTTTTCAACTACGCTTTCATATGGAACTAATTCCACATTTCCATTAGTTCTTATTTTCAACTCTACATTTGGAAGATTCTTATCACCAACAACAATTCTTATTGGGAAACCAATCAAATCAGCATCTTTAAACTTTACACCTGGACGTTCATTTCTATCATCCAAAAGAACTTCAACACCAATATCTGTCAATTTATTGTAAATTTCATCAGATACTTCTTTCATTTTTCCATCATATTTTACAGGAACAATCACAACTTGATATGGTGCAGTACTCATAGTCCAGCAAATTCCATCGTCATCATGATGTTCTTCAATTACAGAAGCTAAAGTTCTATCCAAACCGATTCCATAACATCCCATAATTGGAGTTTTATACTTTCCGTTTTCATCCAAATAAGTAACATTCATTGTTTTTGTGTACTTTGAACCTAATTTGAAAATATGACCCAATTCGTTGCCTTTTTTACTGTAGAATTCTGCCCCACAGTCAGGACACTTGTCCCCAGGAACTACAACCCTAACATCAGCAGTCATAAATGACTCAAAATCTCTTTGTGGTTCAACATGAATATTATCGTAATCCTTTGTTCCACCGCCTGTTACAGTATCATGCAAATTTTTCACACTTTCATCTGCAATCAGTGGTAACTTTGTCAATCCAACAGGTCCAACAAATCCATGAGGAGCACCTGAATATTCTATTACTTCTTCTTCATTTGCTAACTCAACATCACTTGCCTTTAAACAAGCAGACAATTTTGTCTCACTAACATCCAAATCACCACGAATTGCAACAGCAACAAAACTTACAGGATAAAAAGGAACAGCAACATCTTTTGATTCCAGTTTGAAAGCTTTTCCACCAGGGGCATTGCTAAAATCAATTGAACTATTATAAACTTTATACACAAGTACTTTTATAAATTGCCTAGCCGACATTTTGAAGAATTCTTCCATTTGTGCAATTGTTTCCACTCCAGGACAATGAACTTTTTCAATTACCTTATCAGTTTTCACTAATGGATTTCCATTCAAATCTGTGGCAACGTCTTCTTTACAAGTCGCTTTTTCAACATTTGCAGCATATCCACATTTTGGACACAAAATTAATGTATCGTCACCAACTTCACTTTCAACCATGAACTCTTCAGAACCAGAACCGCCCATTGCACCTGTATCCGCTTTTACAGAAATTGTCGACAATCCCAATCTTTTAAATATTTTTCTATATGCTTAAGCACATTTGTCATATGATTCATCAAGTGATTTCTGATCAGCATCAAAAGAATAAGCGTCCATCATCGTAAATTCACGACCGCGCATCACTCCATAACGAGGACGAATTTCATCACGATATTTTGTATTGATTTGATATGCAATAATTGGCAATTGTTTATAGCTTGAAAGCCCATCTCTAATTAGTGCAGTAAAAGCCTCTTCCGCAGTAGGACTAACAACCATATCCTGACCGCCTCGGTTTGTAGCCTTTAACATTTCATTGCCCATAGTTTCCCAACGTCCACTTTCTTTCCAAATGTCACCGGGAACAATTACTGTTGGTTTAATTTCAAGAAGACCGGCGTTATCTAATTCCTCACGAATTATGTTCTCAATTTTTCGAAACGCTCGTAATCCCAACGGCATGTATGAATAAAGACCGTTTCCTAGTTTTCGAATAAGACCAGAACGCATCATCAATTTATGACTTGCAATAACGGCATCAGATGGAGATTCTCTAAGAGTAGAGATAATAGTTTTTGTTGCTTTCATAATTTTATTTTATCTTATTTCAAAAAAGATTTAAAGAGATTCTATTTTCTTAATACACAAACAATTCTGTCAGTTTCTATTGAATAAGGTGTCTTTTTATAATCATTATAAAATTCGACAGACGAATATTTTACTTCTTTTGCAATTTTTTCAATTGTTTCTTTTGTAACAGGATAAATTTGTCGATTTGTTACTACTTTTGTATTGTTATTCTTTGAATTAATCAAAGTTTCCCACAAATAATATATTTCATTTTCTCTAGTAACAGATGATTCCATGCAAATACGTGAACTTTTTCGTTCAGGCAGAACTATTTTATCTGATAACAAATCATATTTAGAAAAATTAGCTACTTCAATAATAAAAATACCATTTTCTTTTAATAACATTTTTACATCAAACAAAAATTTCTTCAGCAATGTAATATTATTTATTATTAAAATTCTGCTATTAATACATAAAGCAATATTAAAATAATCACAGCCCAAATATCTTGCAATATCAATTGTAGCAATATTAAAAACATGTACATTATTTTCTTTATTCAATTTATTTGAATTAGCGATTCGCGAAAACTCACTAAAAGTATCAGTAGCGGTTATATCAAATCCATTTGTAAAAAGGGAAGTTGAAAATAAATTTGGTCCCGCTTCTATTTCAATCATTTTTACAGGCTTTGAAACCCCCGAAACTGATTCCAACACCATTGTTTTCAAGTCTTCATTTATTGGATAAAGCTCGTTAAAATATTCGATAAACTTTTCTATAAAAAACATTTTCTGCCTTTAATTTATTCTCCATCTATCATTTTCTTTAATAAATCTCTTTGCATTCACTTCAAGCACACGCCCATCTTCTCCAAAAAGCTTAACCATTGATGTAAGAGGATTCACTTCTGTTATTTTAAAACTTGTCCCGTCATAATTTATTCTTAAACCTTCAGGTGGCAATTTTTTTTGTGCTTCATTATACCAGTCGTATTCGTATGAAAGACAACACAAAAGCCTTCCACATTGTCCAGATATTTTCATTGAATTTAGAGACAAATTCTGTTCTTTTGCCATCTTTATTGATACAGGACGAAGTTTATCCGAGACTGAATGGCAACAAAATGGTTTTCCACAAACTCCCAATCCGCCAGTAATCCTAGATTCATCTCTAACACCAATTTGTCTTAATTCAATTCTCATTTTAAAAATTGAAACTAAATCTTTTACCAATTCACGAAAGTCAACTCGGTTATCTGAACTAAAAAAGAATAAAATTTTCTGTTCCTCAAAAAGAAAATGAGTTGTTATCAATTTCATATCTAACTTATGAGCAGCAACTTTTTCCTTAAAAATTGGATACGCTTCTTTTTCTTTTTGAATTAGTTCTTGTCTTTTTTCTAAATCAACTTGATCTGCTTTTCTTTCAATTGTAACAATATCAGACTGTTTAATTCCAATAGGTCTTTGAGCCTGTCCAAGAACTAAAGCTAAATCTTTTCCATATTTCGTTTGTATAATTACAAAATCTTTTGCATGTAAATCAAAATTCTTAGGATTCTTTGCATATACAGTTTC
Source organism: Treponema sp. (assembly GCA_012513125.1). Taxonomy (GTDB): domain Bacteria; phylum Spirochaetota; class Spirochaetia; order Treponematales; family Treponemataceae; genus Treponema_D. The sequence goes on from JAAZCS010000187.1 coordinate 16,140, forward strand.
ACAACAATACTCTAACTTTAGATGAAACAATGGCTGATTAATTACCAAACTCTCACTTTCATTATCACAAGAATCCCCATCTTCCAACGAAGACAAATTTATATTTTCATCATCAATATCATTCTCAAATATATCACTCATATGTAATTCCTTTTTTAGTATAAAATTATGATTGCATTAAGTCTACAATCAATCCTTTTATTTCATTTACTTGTTTTAATATTTTCAAATTATCAGCTTGATTCATAAGCATTCCCTTGGCTAACGCGTCTAATTTTTCATTGACCACATTTACAATTTCCTCAGGATTAGCCAAAGACCTATTCATATCATTATTATAACTACTAAAATAATTTAATGGCGTATGATATCTTCTTTTTTTTCTTTTTGAGATATCATAATTATTATTTACAACAAAATTCAAAAACTGACGAACCGATTTCTTAAATTTTGCAATATTTGCATCTGAGATATTTTCAGAAAGATTATTTCCTGCTTCATCAACTGCATCTTTCAGAGCTACAATGGCATCATCAAAACTCAATTTACTTAATTCAGGTGGCAACCCATTAATTTCAACAGCATCATCAACTGATTTTTCTTTTAACAAGTCTGAAAACTTAGTCTTTCTCGAAGCTATTTTTTCACTTTTATTATCTTTAACTCTTTGATTTATTTGAGATTGAATACCAGCTAAGTAAGTTGAATTACCAAGAGGATCAATTTCACTCTTTAAAACTAGCCTTTTCTTTTATAGATTTTTCCTGATTATATTTCACCACTTCTTCTTCGTATCTTTTTTCATCTTTAATTGATATACAGTGTCCATGAATTATAACTTTATCTTCAATCTGAATTCTTTTTGACAAAACATCACCAATAACTACAGAACTA
>JAAZCS010000188.1 GCA_012513125.1 Treponema sp.
AGCTCGCACAGCAGGATTTGACTCATTCAATTTCATACCGGCAACAGCAACAATTCTTGAAGCAAAATTCTTCGCCCACTCTTCACCTTGATTTTCTAGCAAATATATAATCAATGGCAAATCCAAATTGGTGTAATGTTCCATCAGAATCAAGCCACGTTTTCCATCTTTTGTAACTGATTCATAAAAAGATTTAAAATTTTCAACATTATTTAATCCAGAACCTTTCTGAAGATTTTCTGTCATCAAAGAATAAAGATATTTTCTAGATTCAAGATTAGCTTCTTCATATACTTTAGATTCGTCAATTTTTGATGCTGCCTTTGATATCTTCAATAATTCAGCAAAATATTGTCCGTATTTCTCTTTTAGGATTGTTCCCATTTACAAAACCTCTTGTACATATATTAAAAAGAATAAACTCTAGTCCGAAATATAAAACATTTTTGGATTATATGCTATACTTTGCAAAATGCAAATAAATCATATACTTTTTGACTTGGACAACACAATTTATCCTTCTTCATCACAAATGAATGACGGAATTACAAAAAGAATGCTTGAGTGTGTTGCTAACTTCTTTAATATTTCATTTGAAGAAGCAATTGAATACAGAAGAAAAAACATCACTCATTATTCAACTACACTCGAATGGCTACGAAATGCAGGTTTAACTGATGTTGAAAAATTCTTGGCATATGTTCATCCACAAAATGAAGCAGACGAATTGAAAGAACAGCCAAAATTACGAGAATTCCTTCTTTCTTTAGATTATCCAAAATCCATATTAACTAACGCCCCAAGAGAACACGCACAACGAGTTTTATCAAAACTGGGAGTGGAAGATTTATTTGAATCAATTACAGACATCAGAGACGCAGATTTTTTCGGCAAACCTTATCCTCAATCATACAAAGCAGCATTGGCAAAAGTTCATGCAGATATAGAGACAACTCTTTTTTTGGATGATATGCAGAAATATGTTGACGGATGGAAAAATTTAGGCGGAACGGCTATTCTTATTGGAAATGAAAACGGAAGACCTTTATCTTTCAATGCGGAATCAGTTCAAATCTCCGAAAATTCAAAAAAAGGTCTCATTATAAATTTGCCAAGCATCTACGAGCTCAAAATAAAAAATGGTTTTCTTTTAAATGAGTAGTTTTTTTTTGGCAAAAAGTTTATATTATAAAAAACGGGGCATTAGCTCACCTGGTAGAGCGTGTGGTTCGCAATCATAAGGTAGTCGGTTCAAGTCCGATATGCTCCATAAGTCAGATTTATGTTAAAATTTCTTACAATTTGTTTAAGCACAACAATTCAACGCACAATCACTTTTCCATCAGTTACTCTTGAAGCTGTTAATCGTTCAGATAAATACAGAATAGATGCTTCTGGAAAGGCTATTAATACAGCAAGAGTATTAAATCAATTGGAAAAAAGCTCAGCTAAAATCATCTGTCCTCTTGGAATAAACAATAAAGACGAGTTCTTATCGTTAATAAAAAAAGATGATTTAGAAATTGAATACACACAAACATCAGGAAATATCCGAGAATGTTGGACACTTCTTGATTCATGCAAAAAAACTACAACAGAATTAGTTGTCAGCGAACCTCTTTTAAATGGGGATTTCAAACAAAATGAAGATGAAATCTTGCAAAAAATTGATGACAACGTTTCAAATGTCAATTGCATCATTCTATCTGGAAGCAAACCTTTAATTTGGAGTGAAAAACTTGTTGTTGAAATTGCAAAAAGGGCTATAACTAACAAAAAGATTTTTCTTGCAGATTACTGTGGAAAAGATTTAATCAATACTATTAATAATTACGTTCCATCAATAATCAAAATAAATGATGAGGAATTCTGCAAAACTTTTAATCTAGAATTTCCAATAAAAGATAATTTATTAAAAGAAAAAATCATAAAAAAAAGCGAAGCACTAAATAATATTATAGTTGTCACTAGAGGAATAAAATCTACATACGCAGCCGAAAACGGTATTTTTTATGAATGTGCTATCGAAAAAGTACAAGCCATAAATACAACTGCATGCGGAGATTCTTTCAATGCCGGTTTTATTTTTGAATACTTATCTTCAAAAGATATTTCTGCATCCCTAAAAAAAGGAACTTGGTGTGCAGCAAGAAATGCTGAACGAGAATGCCCTGGAACAATTATCTAAGTACTTTTTCTTATTGAATTTATCATTATTTACTATATTATTAACTAAAATATTTTAACTAAATAAGGTAAAAAAAATGATTGAAAAAAAACCTCTTGTAAAAGATTTGTACACAGCTGATCCTTCAGCTCATGTGTTTAACAACAAAATTTATATTTACCCATCTCACGATCAAGATGCTGACTTAGAAAATAATGATAATGGTGATCAATACAACATGGTTGACTATCACGTTTATGAAATGGATGATACAGAACACTATCCAAAAGACTGTGGATGTGTTTTAAAACTTGAAGACATTCCTTGGGCTTCAAAACAAGTTTGGGCACCTGATTGTGTTGAAAAAGACGGCAAATATTATTTTGTTTTTCCGGCTCGCGACAAAAACAATATGTTTAGAATAGGAATTGCAACAGGAAACAATCCTGCAGGTCCATTTAAGGCAGAAGAAAAACCAATAGAAGGAACTTATAGTATTGATCCATGTATGTTCCCTGATAACGACGGAAAATATTATCTAACTTTTGGTGGATTATGGGGCGGTCAACTAGACCAGTACAAAGATAACAAATGGAGTGCTGACAATAAAGAGCCAAAGGGAAAAGAACCTGCAAAATGCCCAAAAATAGCTCTAATGAAAGACGATTTGCTCTCTTTAAAAGAAGAACCAAGAGACTTGGTAATTATTGATAAAAATGGAAAACCTCTTGAAGGTGCGGATGAAGATAGACGTTATTTTGAAGATCCTTGGCTTTTCAAAAAAGGTGATACTTATTATTTTACATATTCAACAGGAACTACACATAAAATTTGTTGGGCAACATCAAAAACTGTTTACGGTCCTTACACATATGGTGGTGTAATTCTAACCCCTGTTTTGGGCTGGACAACACATCATTCAATTTTGGAATACAATGGAAAATGGTATATGTTCTATCATGACTGCGAATTATCAAATGGAGTAAATCAAAAAAGAAATATTAAATTCTGTTCAATTGAATTTGATTCTGAAGGAAATATTAAAACCATTGATGGAAGTTTGAAATAAACAGATTCAATAAAAAAAGCAGCTTATTTTGTAAGCTGCTTTTTTTTGGGCCGTCTAGGACTTGAACCTAGGACCAAAGGATTATGAGTCCTCTGCTCTAACCAACTGAGCTAATGGCCCGAATTGGATTATAAGTTATCATATTGTAAAAAAAAAATCAATTGCCTAAGCTATCTATCTGGAAAATTTGTTGTTTCATAAGTCTTCAAGATGTTTTCAGAAATTTCTGTTTTACTCAATCTTAAGTTCATTGCTTGTTTTTCTATATATTTATGAGCCTGCGTTTCAGTCATATTCAAATATTGGATTAAAACACACTTTGCTCTATTAATCATTTTTTCGTCTTGAATTTCTTTTTTATAATTTTGCGATTCACTATAAATATCACAATATCTTTTTTTTGTTGAAATAATGAAATTTACAATCTGATTAAATTCTTCTTGTGAATAATTGACTTTTAATTTATAAACACAAAAATTAGTTAATTCATTTTCAACACTGGAATTCTCATCTTCAATATAAAGTATTCCAGCTTTTGTTTTTTCAATTATAGTTTTTATAAAAGAGAGCAAATCTTCATCTAGTTCTTTTTGAATAATTACAATATCTAATTCATTTATTCTATTTTCTAGAGTTTTAATCACACTTTGAGCCTGAATTAACGTTTCCGCTCGGTTTACATCACATTCAACGGTTTGCAGTATTTTCTTTTCAAGAGAAATGCTCTTTTTCGGTGAATTATTTAAGATTAAAACTCTATTCATAGATTTTTCTTACTCTACAGTAACACTTTTTGCCAAATTTCTTGGTTGGTCAGGATTATATCCTTTTAAAACTGAACAGTAATAAGCAAACAATTGAGAAGGAATAATCGTCAAAATTGAAGAGAGAACATTATCGCATTCAGGAATCTCAAATATTTCATCAGCCTTATCTTTGAATGAGCCTGTTTTATCTTGAGTGATAACCAGAACAGACGCCCCACGAGTTTTTACTTCAACCATATTGGAACCAATTTTGTCATACAACGATGGCTCTGAAGCAATCGCAACAACTAATGTGGATGAATCAATTAGGGCAATAGGGCCGTGTTTTAATTCACCAGCGGCAAACGCTTCTGAATGCATGTAGCTAACTTCTTTTAGTTTTAAGGCACTTTCCAAACTTGTTGCACTGTCGAATTGGCGTCCAATGTAGAAAATCTTATTTTTATTCAATTGTAAAGATGCAGTTTTTTGAATTACCTCTTTATTATCAAGTATTGTCTGAATTTTTGACGGAATTTCACGAAGATTATTCAAATATTGAGTTACTTGTTGTGATGAAAGAGTTGACCTTTCTTTTGCAGCTTTTATTGCCAATAAATACAAACAGGTCAGTTGTGTTGTATAGGCTTTTGTAGATGCAACGGCAATTTCTGGGCCCGCCCATGTGTAAATAACTTCATCGGCTTCGCGTGAAATTGTTGCTCCGACACAATTTGTTATTGCAATAACTTTTACACCTTGAGCTTTTGCAAGTCTTAATGCACTTATTGAATCCGCTGTTTCACCAGATTGGCTAATAACTATAAAAATATCATCTTTATCTAAAATGGGATTCATATATCTGAATTCTGATGCAACTTCAACATCGACTCTTAATCTTGCTAATTTTTCAAATGCATATTTTGCAACTACACCTGCATGATAAGCAGTTCCGCAAGCTGTAATAACAACTCTTTTTGCAGATTTCCATCCTTCATTCATCTTCATTTCTTCAAAATTGACATCAAAAGGAACATTGTTTTTATCAACAACGATTCGTGGACGAATTGTATCAAGGATTGCTTTTGGTTGTTCATGAATCTCTTTTAGCATAAAATGAGGATATCCATTCTTTTCTGCAGATTCCAAACTCCAATCGATATGAATTGGCTTCTTTATTATTTTTTCACCATCTGTATTAAATAAATCAACATGATCTAAATACAAAACAGCGATTTCTTTTTCTTCTAGATAATAAACGTCTCTTGTATATTCCAAAAGAGGTGGAACATCTGATGCTATAAAATTTTCGCCATCGCCTAAACCCACAACAAGAGGGCTTTCTTTACGAACTGCAATAATTCTGTCCGGATAATCTTTACAAAGAACTGCAATAGCATACGAACCTTCTAACACGCGTAATGTTGCAAGAACTGCCTCAAAAATATTGTTCAACTTTTCATAATTTTGAGTTATTAATTCTACTACAACTTCAGTATCTGTTTGAGTTTTAAAAACAAAACCTTGAGCCTGCAATTTATTCTTTAGTTCTGCATAGTTTTCTATAATTCCATTATGAACAATAGAAATTGTACCTTTTTCATTTGAATGAGGATGAGCATTTGTATCGCTTGGTTCACCGTGAGTAGCCCATCTTGTGTGACCTATTCCCACACTTCCTTTTATTGTTTCATTTGCAATTTTTTCTTCAAGGACTTTTAAGGCACCTTTCGATTTTCTTACTAATATGTTTTCGCCATCAAGAATTGCGATTCCTGCCGAATCATAACCACGATATTCAAGTTTTCTTAATGCATTTATTAATACTGTAGAAGCCTGTCTATTTCCAACGTAACCAACTATTCCGCACATATAATTATTTAGAAAATCTAATCGATTCTCTTTCCTCCGAATATAAAATTTTCAAAATTATACTGTAAATTGGGTTATCTATACAATTATTTTCCTACACAGAATCTAGAAAAAATATTGCCTAAAACATCATCAGGAGTAACGTCGCCTGTAACTTCGCCCAACGATTCAAGTGAATCTTCTAAATCTTGAACAACCGCATCAAGTGAATAATTATTATCTGCTGAAATCAACGAATGTTTTACACTTTCTAAAGCTTCTTCAACTGACTGTTTTTGTCGTGCAGAACCCAATCCAGCTTGTTCTCTATCAGTGTTCAAACCTTCTGTTAAAACTTTTTTTGCAAGCTGAACAATATCAGAAATTCCTGTTCCTTTTTTTGCACTTAAAAAAACTTCGCCACAATAATATTTTATCTTTGAAAAATCTTCTTTACATAATTTATTTTTATTTTGAGTTTTATCTATTTTATTCCAGACAACAATTACTTTTTCATTACTTTTAAATAGAAAATCTCTGTCGTAATCTGTAATTCCATTTTCACTATCAATCAAGTAAAGCACTAAATCAGAATCTTTTGATAATGAAACCGATAATTCAACACCTTGAGCTTCAATTACGTCTTCTGTTTTTCTTAGCCCCGCAGTATCAAATAATCTAACTGGAATTCCATCAAAACTTGCCCAACTTTCAAGCCAATCTCTTGTCGTTCCCTCAATATCAGATACAATTGCTCGTTCCTCTTTTAGCAAAGAATTGAACAGACTTGATTTTCCGGCATTTGTTCTTCCACACAAAACAACTCTTGCACCATCTTGATAAAGTTTTTCGCTTTTCCAAGAATCAACTAAAGATTGCAACCTTGAAACGGCTATTTCAATATCTTTTCTGTCAAAAGTATCTGATATAGTCTCTTCATCTTCGGGATATTCAATTTCCACTTCAATTGAAGCGAGTGTATCTATAATCAATTGTTTTATTGATTCAATTTCATTATAAAGTGAACCAGATAATCTTCCTGCCGCTCTTCCTCGTGATGCATCTGTATGACTTTCAATAATTTCCTGAACTGCTTCAGCTTTTGTTAAATCTGTTTTGCCATTTATATAAGAACGAAATGTGTATTCACCTCTAAGTGCTTGCCTAAATCCATTTTGTAGCAAAAGACCTTGTATTTTTGTAACAACTGATAATCCGCCATGGCAATAAATTTCAACCATGTCTTCACCAGTAAATGATTTTGGTGCTTTATAAACTCCAAGCATGACTTCGTCAATTTTCTGATTGTTGTTCTCAGCATCAATTATCCAACCATACACCAATGTGTTACCCAATGCTTGAACAAGTGCCTTTGGTCTGGAAAAAACTTTTGATATCAAATCAATCGAATTTTTTCCAGAAACACGAACTATTCCTAATGCGGCAGGTGAAAGTGCTGTCGCTATGGAAGATATTGGTTCTTCAGGAGTATATTTTGGCAAATTCATTATTCTTCTCGCTTAAATTTTAAAATTGGAATCTGCAAAATTGGTGAAAAAACAGTGTTATTAGAATAATAATCTTGCTCCTGATTCCAAATGCTATCAAGAATTGAAAGATCATTATTTAGATTTATTTTTTTTGTTTTAGACCCTATTGCTGGTTTTCTGTATTGAGAATCAGCTTCAGGGGCTTTTCCTGTAAATACACTTTCTGCAGTAATATCAGGGGGAAGAATATCATAATCTCCAGAATTATTCCAACACATATATCCGCGATTAATTGAGTCACGAACACCAAAATATTGTTTTTCGATATAATCTTCATCGTAATAAAGCTTATCGTAGCTTACGCCTAAATAGAACGCTTGAACCCACGGACGAATAACAGCTCTATTTCTTGCCATCACTGTATTTCTAAACGAGCCATAATAGTAGATTCTGTATGTTCTATCTGCAACTGGAGGATAATTCAAAAATGTCTGTTCAAAATGGCTTGGATAAAACATCGGAGCTATAACATCTACATATTCAGAAAGCATTTCGGCGTCTTGCCCAGTACGGGTTCCACTTCTATACCATCCATTTGCGCCGTAAATATCAATTCCGACCGGAGCATCAATATTTTTTCTTGCATATGAAAGAAATGATATCAATGCACTTTCCTTATCCATACCCTCGCTTTTCCAACGGTATGTAGCGTTCTTTAAATTATAACCATCTGTAGGAAATCTGATATAATCAAATTGAATTTCATCAAATCCTCTTGATATCAAGTCTTTTGCAACTTCAACATTATATTCCCAAACTTCTTCAGAATATGGATCAACCCAATGTTCATCGTAATAAAGCGTCTTTTTTCCTGTCACAACTTCATTTTCATCAACAACATCTTCATAACCTTTTATTCCAAGCCATGGAACGTTTGTTTTACTATCCCAAACAGCATATTTACCATTTTTATATTGCGATAATGTCCTATCTTTGAAAGTTACAATTCTTGCTACCAGATAAATATTTTCTTTTTTGAATTCTTCAATAAATTTATCAAGATTTACTGCATATTGAGTTACTTTTCCTTTTTCCAATAACAAAGGATCTCTTGTGTCATAGCGTAAAAGCCCATAATCATCTTTCATATCTATTACTAGACTGTTAAAGTTTCCATCTTTTATAATTTTTTTGAATTTATCAATTCCAGCCTGAGTTCTGCACTGATATGCCGATACATAAATGCTTTTTTTCTTATCTGCAATGTCACCATATTTTGAATTAATTGTTCCAGGATAAAGTAGCCACAATTCATTTAAGCAAATTCCTTCATTAAAACCACTTCTTGAATGTGGAATCCAAGCGGCATTCACCATGTTTGGAACAGCTTCAAAAGCTTTGCTCCAATCAGAGAATTTTGCAGGAATACCAGGACTTTCTTTTGTATTTATATTAATTGAACCAAAACCTTCGATAGTTGAATAAACAAGAACGTCATCAATTATTGTAAGACCGTCAATTACATCAACAGGTTCTTTGCCCTTGTAAATTAGTTCTGCTTTTTTTGTAGCCCAATCAAATCTATAAAGACGTGGTATATATGTTTGCGAAAGATAGATTTCTATATAGTTTGTTCCATCTTCATTTTTTCTTACTACAGGCAAAATATCTGCAATTTCATCAGGGGAACTAAGAGACGGCATCATTTCAAAACCGCTTGTTATATCAATCCATGTTGGATTTTTTCTGTTTGGATATATATATGAAAGTCCAAAAATTGGATGCGACATAAAAACAACAGTTTCGTCCTGAATTGTTGCAATTGCCACTGCTTTTACACCAGGAGTTGCAAGACTCATCGACTTCAGTGATGTCCAAGATTTTCCTTCATCGGCACTATAGAACACTGTGTCTTTTGTTGCAGTTACTATTTCTTTATTATTGAATGGATTTACACAAATATCTTTTAATGTTTGAATTTTCTTTGTTAATTTTACTTCTGTGTTATCTTTTTCTTTTATTGTTAAAAAAGGAAGCCCTTCATTTCGTAGTTCAAACGTTTTCAAATCGCTTGAAAAAATAATTCCTTTTTCTGTTCTAAAAAACCAGCAATCTTTTAATTCACCTTTTTCATTTGGCAAATTTGCCTTAAGAATTTGTTCTACACGACCCTCTGACCACAAAGGAATGGCATTATTTCGTTGAGTCAATCGGAACAATCCATCATCAGAACCTACTAAAAAATCAGTATTCTTTGAATTGTTTTTCTCAGAAATAGAAAGCTTTTCTGGAATTTCATATAAGGGTTTCACTTCTTGGGCAGATAATGACGGTGCAATCAATAATGACAGTACAAAAAATAGAATAATCATATCATTTTTATCGGCATTATCTGTCTTTTTATTTATACAAAACGATTAGATAGTGTTTTCTAGAACTTCAACAACAACTGAATCATATAATTCTGGTTGTTGCTTCATCTTTTCAATTACAGTCTCTTTATCCATTGTTTGGCGATAATTTCTCTTACTAGACATTGAAACATAAGTTTCTGCAACATGAATCAATCTTGCAATTTGAGGAATCTCTTCACCTTTCAATCCATTTGGATAACCTGTTCCATCCATATTTTCGTGATGTTTTGTTGAAGCGTCATTGAATACATCCCAGTAGCGTTTTGGAACAAAATCAAGATATTTTTCAGCGAGACAAACATGCTTTTTCATTTTTTCTTTTTGCTCATCTGATAAAGTTTGTGCTTCAATAATTTCATTTGGCTCTGCTAAAAATCCTGCATCATAAATCATTGCTGCACAAAAGTTTAACATTGCATATTCCTGTGATAATCCTAACTGCATAGATAATTTGTATACCAATTCACTAACATTTTTTGAATTATTTTTTCTGTTAGTTTTTTCATCTATTTTTGTGCCTAAATCTTTGCATTTCACTGCTAATTCTTGCAATTCTTCTTTATCTTTTTCATCGAATGTAACATCTGGCAATGCTTGTGTGCCACTCCAAGTTGAAGCTCCAGCTATTTTTAAATTTTCTTGCGAATTATAAATATCTGTAATACCACCGAGCATGAGTTTGTTTGTTTGATTTTGGTTTGCCGCGATTGCCTGAAAAGCCTTTATATACTGTTCTTGTGTATATTGCTGCTGTTTTAAGCCTTTTTTAATAAAATAGATTATTACAAAAACAATTAGCAAAATAATCAATGCAATTCCGATAATTCCAATTGCAATTACTGTTGTTGATTGTTTTGCAGCAACGGCACTTTCTTCAAGTCCGGAACCAAGATTTTTAAAACCAGAATCAAGTTTTTCAATCAAATCAGCCTGAGTTTGTTTGGAAGTTTCTGTTTGTTCTTTTAACGCAGCCGATTGTTCTCTCATAGCATCTGCTTG
>JAAZCS010000189.1 GCA_012513125.1 Treponema sp.
CCATCAGGAGTGTTTTTCATTGCATAAGAAAAGCAAAATCCAATTCGTTTTGCCTTGTTCCGTAGGTGTTCAATATTGTCGGCAATTTGATTATAAAAATCTTTCTTTGATAGTTCTTTGTCGGAGCCAGGCATCTTTGTTTTCATAAAATCACTGATACTAGCTTTTCCATCTATATCAAAAGAAACGAGGCAGGAACGGAAATTTGTTCCTCCCGCATCAATTACGATGACAGATTCATTAACTGGATTATTTTTTGGAATATTTTTTGATGCAATAATCATTGGTTCTGCAGAGGTGTTACTTGTTCCGTCAGATTCCTTTTCTAGACCCATTTTCATATCAAAAAGCAAGTCGTTTGTTAAATTCTTTATTTTATCAATTGAGAATTCATACTTTTCAAGAAAAGCATTTATTTCATTATTTAAACTCATATTTCCTCCAGAAACTAAAAACAGAATTATTGAATGGCGATAAATCATCACCATTCAATTTAACTTTTTATGCTAAAGGCTCTTTTATATTCTTTTCGATATCTTTGAAATAATTAACAGTTTTTACTTTTAATTCACCGATTGCACTTTCATCACAAACAATTATTGCTTTTTCATGCATTTGAAGAATGCTTACAGGCCACATTTGCGAAATTGGCTCTTCAATTGCGTGTGCAAGGGCAATTCCTTTTGCGGCTCCAGACATCATGATGACAACTTCTTTTGAATCTGTAATTGTCTTAATTCCTACAGTTAATGCAGTTTTTGGAACTTCATCAATGCTATTAAAAAATCTTGAATTGACGATTCTTGTGTCTTCAGTTAGTGTTTTGATTCTTGTTTTAGATGACAATGAAGAACCAGGCTCGTTGAATGCAATATGTCCGTCATTTCCCGTTCCTCCCAAGAAAAGATTAATTCCGCCTTTATTTTTAATTTCATCTTCATATGAGTTGCATTCTTTTATTAAATCAGGTGCAATTCCGTTTAATATGTGAACATTGTTTTTGTCTATATCAATATAATCAAAAAAATTGTGTTTCATAAAATAATGATAACTTTGAGGATGTTCTGCGTTTAAACCAACATATTCATCCATGTTGAAAGTAACTACATTTTTGAAAGATATAGTTCCTTTTTTATTTAGTTCAATCAATCTTTTATATACACCAAGGGGAGTGCTACCTGTTGGAAGTCCTAAAACATACTGTTTGTTATTTGAAGGATTAAAATCGATGATTTTGCTTGCAATATAATCTCCAACCCATTTTGAACATTCTTCATAATTCTTTTTAATAATTAATCTCATAAAAATCTCCTATTTTATCCTTTAATCAATTTTCCATTTATATAAACTTTTTTTACATTGAAATCCTTATCGATAATCGTGATATCGCTATCATAACCGGGAGAAAGAATTCCTTTTTTTGTATATTTCATAATTCGTGCGGGATTTGCAGTAGCAAAACGAACAGAGTCCGAAAGCTCAAACCCAAATTTCTGCGTGTTCTGAACAGCTTTAATTAATGTTAATGAAGAACCAGCGATAACATTGTCTGATTTTCTGTGGAAACAACCTTCTGAAAATACTACTTCCTCGCTATTTGCAAACAAGTGAGAGGCTTTTTGTTCAGTCGGTGTCAGTGCGTCTGTTACAAGAACAATTTGGTCTTTTGATTTTTCACGTTGTAACAATTTGAACAAATCTGGATGAACATGTATTCCGTCCGCAATAATTTCACATGACATTTCTGGGTGAATTAAAATTGCTCCTACTGCACCAGGGTTTCTGTGGTGTAATTGACTCATCGCATTGAAGAAGTGTGTTGAATGTAAAATTCCAACTTGTATACCTTCTTTAATATTCTTGTATTCAGCATTTGTATGTCCAGCTTGAAGAACTATGTTTTTTGAAACGCAATAGAGGGCTAAATCTCTCATTCCCTTTAATTCTGGGGCAACTGTCATATTTACAATGTGACCTTCAGATGCGTCCCAAAGCCTTTGCATCAAATTGACATCTGGATTTTTTATTGTACCAGGACGTTGAACTCCAGGTTTTTCGGGTGAAATAAAAGGTCCTTCCAAGTGGATACCCATAATGTGGGCACCTTCTTCTTTTCCCATAGCTTTTACGATTTCTTTTATGTTGAATATCATATTTTCTTCGGAATCAGGATACATTGTCGGATTAAATGCTGTAACACCATATTCTGCCAAATCCTTGGACATTTGAAGAATTCCCTCTGTTGAACAATTATCTGTTCCGTGTCCTTTGAATCCGTGAATGTGAGTATCAATCAAACCTGGTATAACATAATTGCCTTTTACATCAATTATTTTTACATCAGAATTGAATTTTTTCTCGTGAAAACGTTGTTCGGAAAAAACATCAATTATTTTGTCGTCTTCAAAAAGAATGGCGCCGTTTCCCTCTTCTGAAATACCATTTAGAATAGTACCGTTATGTAAACAAATCTTCATATTTTTCCTCCTCCTACAATTTTCTAATCCAATTTTCCATCATAAAATAGAGTGTCAAGTTTTGATAATCGCTTTTTCTGTTCAATTACATTTGAACTAAAACGCTTAAAATCTTTTTTTGATTCAGCTAGCCATAAGCTTTCTGAAATTGCACAAAATCTTGGAAACATCATGTATTCAACAATCCTTGAATATGGCATTTCCTCTGACCAGAATGTGCATTCACCACCCAAAACTGAGTCGACGCAATCTTTTGACATTTCTGATGTGATTGGTGTGTAAGAATAAGCTTTTTTTGTTGTAATAAATCCTAATCTGCCAGGTTCTTCGTCAGAATTGATATTTTTTAAGTTCAAATAGCATAATGTTTGTGGAGACATGATAACTTTGTGGTTCATTTTTACAGCTTTTTCACCGCCTTCAACACCGCGCCAAGATTGAACTATAACATTTTTGTTCACAGGGCTTTTTTCAGTATTGTCAATTACTTCATCCCAAGCAATCGGCGTTTTTTCATATGATAAAACTAATTCAACCATTTTTTTTGTAACCCAAGGTTGAAGTTGTTTTGTTGATGAAAGTCCTTCTTTTTTTATACGCTCTTGGCATTTTGGACATTTTTCCCACATTGAAGTTGGACATTCATCTCCTCCAATGTGAATCCATTTTCCTGGGAAGAGCCGACTAACTGTTTTGAAAATTGCATTGTACAAATCAAAAATCTTGTCGTTTCCTGCACATAAAACATCTTCAAATATTCCCCACCTGTTTTCAACTTTATAAGATTCTCCTTTACAGCCGAATTCTGGGTATGCAGATAAAAGTGCAGATGAATGACCCGGAAGTTCAATTTCTGGCACGATTGTGATATTTCTGTTATTTGCGTATTCAACTATTTCTTTAATTTCATCATCTGTGTAAAACTGAACTCGCTCTTGGTTGCATGAGTTTCCTACATCAGGTGACAAAGGAGAAGTGTTTGCAAATCTTTTTGACCCAATTTCTGTTAATTTTGGATATTCAGGAATTGAAATTCTCCAGCCCTGATCATCAGTTAGGTGCCAATGAAAACGGTTCATTTTGTGGAATGCACACAAATCTAAAACTTTTTTTATAAACTCAACAGAATAAAATGAACGTGAAGTATCAAGTAAGAATCCTCTCCATTCATATTCAGGCTTATCGTAAATAAATGTGCAGTCTATTTTTTCGTTATCAGAAAGTAAAAGCGATTTTAGTGAAACAAGAGCGTAAAAGATGCCCGCAACAGAAGAAGCACAAATGTCTATTTCATTTTCGTTGATTTCAAGAGTATAAGCTTCTTTATTTTCTAAAGAATTATTTTTGTTGTCTGATTTTATTTTGATATTTATTGATTTTGAATTCTTTGAATCTTTTGCAAGGTCAAAGCCAACTTCCTCTAGAAATTGATGAAAAAAGCTTTTTTCGGATGAAGAAATTTTATCATCTACATTAAAAGAGATTTTACCGTCATTTTTAAAAAATCCATCTTTTTCTTCTGAAAAGAAAGGAAAAGGAATAATTGTTTTTTCATTTCTCATACTTAAATACTACTTCAATAAGTTTTAATTGTCCAGTGAAAAAACATAAAAATGGCTAAAAATGAAAATACGGTGTTAATTTAAGTTATTTAAGATATTTATTTGACTTTATACGTACAAGGGGTGTACAATTAAATTAATAAGGTGAATTCAAATGCATTTTAATAGTGATTTTCAAAAAAACTCAAACATTTCAAATATATTCAAAGTTATATGGAATAATCCTGAAACAAGCAGAATTGATATTTCAAAAAAATTCAACATCTATCGTTCTACTGTTTCAAACATAATAGGAACGCTTTTATCAAATGATGTAATAATAGAAAAAACTGTCGATTTAGAAAAAAGTGGGCGAAAACCAATATGTCTTTCTATCAATAAAGATTTTGGAATGATTTTAGGAATTGAACTTCAAACTAACGATTATAAAGTTGTTCTTATTTCTTTTGATGGTACGCAAGTGTTTTCAAAATATGAAAAAATAAAATTGAACGCTTCTTTCACAGAAAATCCCGAAGAAAATTTCATTGATATTTTAGATGATATAATAAAAGGTGTTGACGGCGAAATTAAAAAAGCAAATATTCCACTTTTAGGAATTGTTGTTGGAATGCCTGGAATAATCAATATTGATAAAGGAATTATTGTAAATTCTGTTCCTTTTCAATTAAAAGATTTTGATTATGCAAAAGTTTTGAAGAATAAATATAAGGTTCCATTGTTTATTGAAAATGATGCAAAATGTTGTGCTTGGTTACAATGTGGGATGAAAAGGGAAGAATCTGAAAGTGGTGATTTTTTGTGCATTTTTACAAAAGATTATAGTGATAGTGTGGACATAACTAAGGATGGAATTGGAATAGGAGTTGCAATTTCTATGAATGGGCAAGTTATTCACGGGCATAATTATGCGATTGGCGAATATGTGTCTGGTTCATGGCGACCAAAAAAAGTGGGACAAACTGGACTTGCCGATGCTGTTAAAAAAACAGTCTTTACGAATGATGAATCATATAAAGATTGGATTATCGATTTATTTTCAACAGTTACAACTTTCATTCCGTTGTTTGAGCCTAGTACAGTTTTTTTTCACGGGCAAACTGAAGATAAACACGATTTGATTTTACAAACAATAGAAGAAGATGTTCCACAATTCAATGCAATTATGAAAAATTGCAATTCAAAACTTGAAATCGTAAATCAAAATCAATTTGAAATTGCATACGGGGCAGCCTTGATGTTTCTTCAAACTCTTTCACGAATAGAAAACTTGGAACAACAAATTTCATACACTTCAATTTCGTGGGATGAAATTTTTTAACTCCAAAAGAATCAATTAGAAAAAAAAACAATTAGCGAATAAATAAAAAAAAATTAGCAAGGAGATTCCTTTTTTTGGGAGATAATTATGGATGACAATTATTTAATTAGAAATGTTCATGTTACGGATATTCCGTATTTGTGCAAAATTTGTCTCAAAACCGGTTTTGAAGGAAAAGATGCAACTTCTTATTACAACGATGAGTTTTTGTTGGGGCTTTATTATGCAGCTCCATACGCTTTTTTTTCGTCAAAATATTCTTTTGTAATAGAAGACAAAACGTCATTTTCTCCTAAAGGTTATATTCTCGGAACTGAAGATACAGTGAATTTCAAAAATAAAATGAATACATATTGGCTTCCACAATTAAGAGAAAGATGTGCTGTATCTGTCGAAAATAAATCAGAATACGAAAAATCTTTAAAAAAAATGATATATGGTGAATTGAATGAAGCAGAAGAAGATTTTGAAAATAATCAAATCTATAAAAAATATCCGTCTCATTTTCATATTGATTTAATGCCAGAACTTCAAGGAAAAAAATTGGGGCATGATTTGATAAGTCATTTTATTGATAATTTAAAGCAGAACAACATAAAAGGGGTTCATCTTGGTGTTGATAAAAATAATGAACGTGCATGTAAATTTTATCAAAAAGAAGGATTTGAAATCATTAAAAAAGAAGATTATGGCTTCATAATGGGAATGGATTTAAAACAATAAAATCTATTGAAAATTTCAAAAATACATATTATTGACACAAAAAAACTCTTCTTGTATAGTCATTCAAAAGGGGAGCTGAACTTGATTCGGCTGAGAAAGGAATGTATTTCCTGACCCTAAAACCTGATCCGGATAATGCCGGCGTAGGAAATCTGTAAGAATAATCCGTTCAAACAAACCCTCGTCGCCTATCCGTAGCATAAATCTACGGAGGTTTCCATATGGAAGCGAATGTGGCAATTCAAGTACTGCCAAAATGTAATTCTGATGAAGAAGTAATCAGAATAGTTGATGAAGTAATCGCGTATATTAAAAGTACGGGATTAAATTTTTATGTTGGGCCTTGTGAAACATCTATTGAAGGCGATTATGACACGTTGATGGAAATTGTAAAAAATTGCCAAATTATTGCTGTAAAAGCTGGTGCAAAAGATGTGTCCGCATATGTAAAAATTAATTACCGTCCTGAGGGCGCAGTTCTCACAATAGATAAAAAAGTGTCTAAATATCATGGCGGATGTGAAGACTAAAAAAAGCGTTCTAGAAAGATTTTCTCCAATTTTATTAATAGCGTTGATTCTGATAATCTGGCAAGTTCTTTGCAGTCTAAAGATAATTCCCGGATATATGTTGCCTTCACCGGTTGCAGTAATTCGAGCGTTTTTATCAGATTTTCCACTATTAATGAAACATCTTGGTTTCACAATGTATGAAGCCTTGTTCGGCGTATTTATAAGCATTTTGTTGGCTTTTGTTACCGCGTCATTAATGGACAGATTTATTGTAATAAATAAAGCTGTTTATCCGCTTCTTATAATTACTCAAACAATTCCATCAATTGCAATAGCCCCTTTGCTGATACTTTGGATGGGATATGGCTCTGCACCAAAAATCACGCTTGTTGTAATAACGTGCTATTTTCCGCTTGCAGTTAGTTTGCTATCTGGTTTTGCTTCGGCTGATAAGGATTCAATCTCTTTGTTAAAGGCGATGGGTGCATCAAGGTTTCAAATTTTCATACATATCAAGATTCATTGTGCAATGAAACATTTCTTTTCTGGACTGAAAGTTGCTGTTTCATATTCAATTATTGGTGCAGTAATTTCAGAATGGCTAGGTGGTAACAACGGGCTTGGAGTTTATATGACAAGAGTAAAAAAGTCATATTCATTCGATAAAATGTTTGCTGTTATATTCTTAATCTCTTTCATCAGTCTTGTTC
>JAAZCS010000190.1 GCA_012513125.1 Treponema sp.
GAACAAAGCTTTTCTTTGTCAGAAGGATTTTCTTGAATATGCAGAAGAACTGGTAAACTCTTTTTTCCTTCAACTATATCATCGCCTCTTTTTTTTCCAATATTACCTGTTGTAAGATTTTGGACATCATCAATTATTTGGAAACCCATTCCAATGTTTGCCGCAATTTCACCAAGAGTGTCTGCCTTTTTGTTGTCATTTCCGCCTGCAATAAATCCACATTTTGCAGAAAGGGATGCCAATGTTCCAGTTTTACATTTTACCATCTGTTGATATTCATCTATGCTTGGAAAAAAATCTTTTTTAGAATGCCATAGTATATCCATAGCTTGTCCAAGATGGAGACGCCTCAACTCTTGAGTGTATAATTAGTACAGTTTTAATTTTAGTTGGTCTGAGGTACATAGTTTATTTATGCAAACTGGTGCTTCAAAATAAAGCCATGATGCGGCGTTTAGTGCTGTATCCAATCCGTATGTAATATGAGCTGCGGGTTTTCCTCGTCTGAAATCGGCAGAATCTTCGATATCATCGTGAATCAAGCTCGCTGTATGTACAAATTCAACTAAAGGAGTTAGTGAATAAACTTGTTCTTCCGTTAGTGAAGTTTCATTTTTGTTTAGCTCATAGCAAAGAATTAACAAAAGTGGACGCCAACGCTTTCCGCCCAAATCAATCAAATCTTTATTTGGCTGAATTATATTTTGTATGTATTCTTTTTTTAAGGAAGAAGATAAAGTTCCGAACGAATCTATTTGCCAATCTTCATTAAAATTAAAAGAAATGGCCTTTTCAAGAGATAGTTCAATTTTTTTTAAACGTTCAAAATATATTTTATCCATGTGTTAAGTATAGTAAAAAAAGTTCAGAATGACAAATACATATTATTTATTGGTAGAACTAGAAATATTATTGTATAATTTTTTCATGGAATATATCGTAAGCAATTTTATTACTTTATCTTTAATCCTGGGAATGCTTGTTCTTGTATTAACTGGAAAAGCATTTTCTAATAAAGTTACAAGAAATTTCTTGTCTGGGATAATTTGTGTTTTTTTTTGTTGTAGTATTTAATATTCTGGATGTTTATTTAAGAAGTTTTGACAAGCTTAATTACTTTAGATATGTAACATCTTCGTTTGGATATGTACTTCGTCCTTTATTAATAATCTTTATTATTTTAATCATCAATAGAAACAGAAAAAAATCGATTTTAGTAATGATTCCATTCCTTTTTTTAGTGGTAGTCTCTTTTACTTCTCCTTTTACACATTTTATGTATTGGTTTACTGAAGATAATCAATTTCAGCGCGGTCCGTTGGGTTTTTTGTCACATATAGTTTCTGCTTACTATATGACGCTGATGATAGTTTTTTCATTAAAAATCAGACATTCTAAGGATATTGGAGAAATTTTTACACTTTTATATATTTTTCTGATTTGTATTGTTGGTACTGTATTGGAAACAGTATTTCATCAAGATTTTCTGCTTTCTGGTGCGATGATTGTTTCATGTGCTGTTTATTATCTATATTTGAATGTTATGACGTATAAAAGAGATGCACTAACTGATTTATTAAATAGAAGAAGTTTCTTTGTTGATGGGGATAAATATAAGAAATATAGTTTTTATATAATTTCAATTGACTTAAATGAATTAAAAATGATTAACGATACTAAGGGACATCAGGAAGGGGACAAAGCTCTTTGTGAGTTATCACGAATTCTTGTGGATTATGCATCTACAAAGTTTAGATGTTATAGAACAGGCGGGGACGAATTTATTGTTCTTGCTTTTGTGAATGAAGAACAGTTTGTAATTGATTATATTCAGAATGTAAAGAATTCTTTGAAAGAATCTTCATATATGGCTTCTATAGGATATGAACTTTATGACAAGAGTGATAAATTTGAAGATATTTGTGATAAAGCAGATGAAAAAATGTATGAGGATAAAAAACGGTATAGACATCGTTCTCGTTAACCTTCATTTTGAAGTTTTTTAGCTCTATCATAAAAATAAATTATGAAGATGATGTATGGAATGGTTTGAAAAAGAAGATTTTTGGGTTCATTTTGCCCCAATAATGTTCGATGACAAAAGATGGGCGGAAGCTCCTGAGGTTGCAAAAAAAGTAAAAGAAATTGCTAGACTAAAAGATGGAGACAGAGTTCTTGATGCAGGCTGTGGTCTTGGAAGAATCTCAATTGAACTTGCTTTGCTGAATTTGAATGTAACTGGAATCGATATAATTAAAAGTGAGCTAGACGCTGCAAAAGAAAGTGCATTAGATGAAAATCTAAAAATCAATTTTATTCAACAGGATTTAAGGTGTCTGAATGAAAAAGAAAAATTTGATTGCACTGTAAATTTATTTACTTCGTTTGGTTATTGCGACACGATAGATGAAGATATGGTTATATTAAAAAATATGGCTGATTCTGTAAAAAAGGGTGGCGTTTTTATAATGGAATGCACAAGCCGAGAAGTGGCTATTCTTTATTTTACAGAAGGTGAATGGTTTAAACGTGCAGGTTTTACAGTCTTAACTGAATTTGAAAGTGTAGGGGCTTGGGAAGGACTTCGTTCAAAGTGGATTTTAATTGATGAAAAAGGTAAACGAATTGAGCATGAATTTATCCAACGCTTATACCCGGCTTCATTTTTACGGGATAAACTAAAAGAGTTTGGATTTTCAAAAGCTGAAGTTTATGGGGATTTTGATTTTTCACCATATAATCAAAAGGCGAGAACAATGATTTTGGTGGGAACTAAATAACATATAAGTTATTTAAATAGATAAAACTATTTAAATAGAAGAACTCTATTTAAATAAATTTTAACTTCGTTCGGCAAGTTCTTCCCATCTTTGATATTTTTTATTTAGTTCTTCGCTTGTTTTGTTATATTCATCCGTCACTATCTTTAAAATTGAATAATCAGTTGTGTTCATTTTTTCTTCAAGCTCTCGTTTCTTTTCTTCAAGAATTGAAATCTCGCCATCAAGAGAATCGAATTCCTTTTTTTCCATGTATGAAAGTTTTTTCTTTGTGTTGTCAGCAGATGCAGTGGAATTATTGGATGTGGTATTATTTTGCTTCTTTGAAGATGAATCTTTTTGTAAATCTTCTTTTTTTGACATTTCTTGCTTGTATTCAATGTATTCACTGCATTTTCCAACAAATCCACTTATTTCTCCGTTATCTTCAAGAATGAAAAGAGAATCAACTGTTTTATCCATAAAATATCTATCGTGACTTACCAGAAGAAGGCAACCTTCATAATTCATCAAAAATTGCTCTAAAATATTCATTGTAAATATGTCAAAATCATTTGTCGGTTCATCAAGAATTAAGAAATTTGGATTTTGTAAAAGCAATTTTACCAGAAAAAGTCTTTTTCGCTCGCCACCGCTTAGTGTTGAAACTGGAGAATATTGTATTTTTCCTTCAAATCCAAATTCTTCTAGAAATTTTGCAGCACTAATTTCCTTTCCGTCGTTAATTTTTATATGTTCAGCAGTTTCTTTTATATATTCTAGAACTGCAAGGCTTGTGTCTCCAAATACAGGATTTTGAGTGTAGTATCCAAAAGAAGTGTTTAGACCTTTTTCTATAGTTCCTGCATCAGGTTCAATATTTTGTGTGATTATATTCAGTAATGTTGATTTTCCCGATCCATTTCCACCATATATTCCAATCTTTTGTCCTTTTGTAAATTTGTATGAAAAATTCTTGATTACAGGAATAGTTTTTTCGGCACCTTCTTTCACAAAACCTTTTGGAAAATTTTTTGAAATATTATGAAGTTCCAAAACTTTTCCACCAAGACGTCTTCCTTTTACTTCAAAACTGAAACCTTTGTCATTAGCAAACTTTTCTCTGTTTATCATTTGTTCGTCTCGTTGAATTCTTGCTTTGGCTTTTGTACCTCTTGCACAAGGTCCTCTAAGAAGCCAGTCGCGTTCAAACCTTAAAACTGCTTCAATTCTTTTTTCTGTATTTTCTTCAATTTCTGATTCGGTGGCTTTTTTTTCAAGATATTGAGAATAATTACCAACGTAAAGTTTGATTTTTCCTCTGGCTAATTCGTAAATGTTGTTGCAAACTGCGTCAAGAAAATATCTATCATGAGTAACCATTAATACACTTCGTTTTGTTGTAGCAAGATAATTTTGGAGCCATGCAATTGTTGAAATATCAAGATGATTTGTCGGTTCGTCTAACAGAAGGAGTTTTGTATCTTCAACTAAAACTTGAGCAAGAGCAACTTTTTTTATCATTCCTCCTGATAAAGTTCCCATTTTTCTATTTAAATCAGTGATTCCCAAAGTTGATAAAATTGAAGAAATTTGTGATTCATAATTCCATAAATCTTGATTTTCCATTTGAAGCATTATTTCTTCGTATTCTTTTTGATTTTTATTTTCACTAAGTTTTTCGCAGATTTCTTCATATTTTCTAATTGTTTTTAATTTTGGAGAGTCACTTTTAAAAATATGGTCTTTTATTGAGTCATCTTTACTAAAAATGGGATTTTGAGGCAAAAATGAAACGCCAGCTTCTTTGTTGATTACAATTGTGCCTTCATCTGGTTGCAAGACTCCTGCTATGGTGTTTAGCACTGTTGATTTTCCAGTTCCATTCCGACCGATTAAGGCAGCTTTTTCGCCTTCTTGGATGCCAAATGTAACTTCAGTAAAAAGAGGTTTTTCTCTTCCGATTTTTGAAAGATTATTAATAGAAAGAAGATTCATACATAAAATTATACAGAAAATAAACAATGATTAGAATAGATTTGTTTTATTATTTATAGCAATATTTTATCAATTAAGTGGGATTTAAATTTACAAAAGTAATTATAATTCTTATACTGAAAATCTTATGAGAAAATTCATTTCAAAGGTTTTTGTTTTAATTTTGTTATACAGCATTTCTTTTGTTCTCTTTGCCGATGAAATAAATAACATTCAAGTTAATGAAAAATCAGTAGAAA
>JAAZCS010000191.1 GCA_012513125.1 Treponema sp.
ACTGTGTTTCGCGACGGTGAATATGAATATATACTCTTCACTAAAAAGTGTCAACAGTAAATATATTATTTTTTTAATTTTTTTTCGTTTTTTTTAAATTATTCTTTACTTGATTTTAAAGATGTTATTTCTTTCTGAATCTCTTGGATTTTTGTTATGGATTCTTCTGAAAAACTATTAAAATCTTTAGATTCTAATTCAAAAGACACTATTTTTCCTAATTCTTCATATTTATTATTAATTTTCGACTCTATTTTTTTGTTTTCAATTTTTGTAATACTTTTATCTGTAAAATCTTGAACAGCATCACCAGCCTTTTCAAATGCATCTTTTGAAGCTTTTGCTCCTTTTGAAAATAAATCTGCAACTTTATTGCCAAATTCGTTTTTTTCCATATTTTCTCCTATAGAAGTTTGCAATACAAACTTCTAAATCAAAACTTTGAATCCATTTTGGCAAAGTTCTGATTATTTCTCCTATTTAGAATAATCTTACTCCTTTATTCTATCTATATTTAATTTAAGTATTGATTTAAATAAAGTCAATTTAATTTCTTTTTATTGCTATCATTGTGATATCATCAGCTTGCTTATCCTCTTGTATAAAAGAATATCTTGTTGTATTAGGATCTTCCAAGGTTTGTTGTTTTTCTATATCTTGCAAACTTAAATTTTCTGTATTGTCATTTTCAAGAGGAATACAATATTTATCATAAAGATTAAATGTATTTCGTAAAAAATCATCAAGCATTTTGTAAATTTCAATCTGATTATCTTTTTGAACATCTGGGTACTTTACCATTCTAAACACTCTTTCAATTGCAGCCAAAGCAAGTATTGATTCATCAATTGTTCCCTTACAATTAGAAAAATCAAATCTAAGAACTTCATCAATTGGATTTTCTGATTTTTCGAGCAAAAATTCTTTTCTATTCAATACGGCTTCAACTATCGCAGTAATTCTCTCCTGCCCAAACTGTTCTTTTAAATCAAGAATCTGCTCAACAGTTTCTTCTTTATGTGTTGACCTATTAAAACGAACTTCTTCTTTCTTTGTTTGTTTTACATCGAAATTCTCATTTCTCATCATTCTTTCTGCTTCATCAATTCCGTCAGTATACAAATACAAAATATCATTCTTTTTTAGTACAACTTTTTCTATTTTATATCCACCTTTCATTTCGATTAAATCAGACATAAAACCACCGGCTGTAGGTGTATCGCTTAATTTTAATTCATTCAATTTTCGCGTTGATGAATCAAATATATGAATTAATCCATCCCCCGCATTACAAATATATAATTCCCCTGTTTGACTATTGTAAAAACTAATATTAATTGTACTAAATTTACCTTTTGTACCTAATTCAAAAATGAAATCATTTACAGAAGATACAAAAGATTTCAAATTTATTCCATTCTTGTCTTTTGTCCATGACGAGAAGTAATAAAATTCCTTAAATTTGGTCGCAACAACAGAAACAAGTAAAGCTGCTGGAACACCATGACCAGAAATATCACATTTTATAAAAACATACCATTTATCGTCTAATTTTTTATAATCAAAATAATCACCAGAAACAGCTGAATCTCCCTCATAATATGCAAAAAGATCAATATCTTTATTATTTATCTTGCAAATTGGTAGTTTTCGCCCACCTTCTCCATCGTTTAACGGAACAAATTGCTGTTGAACATACTTACCATCCTGCTGCAGAAATTCTTCAAACGCTGATTCACCAGCTGCCTTTGTCATTTTGTTAACTACTTCTCCAAGGCGACCTATTTCATCATTTGACTTTATTTCAATATGTTCTTTTTCCAGACGCTGTCTCTCCCTTACAGACTGAGTCATCAACGAACCAACTTTTACAAGATGTTTTTCCAATTTTTTGATAGGTTTAGTAATTAATGTTGACAAAATCCAAGCTCCAATACTACCCAATATTATTACAAGAACCGCAAGTAAGATTGCCATAAGAATTGTATTTCTAACTTCATTAGATATTTCATCAACTAGAGATTTTGTTGATAATTCAACAATGATGATTCCGATTATTTTATATTTATATTCGCCGTTTTCATTTTGTCTATATAAAACAGGTCTATAAAAAATATAATCAGTATTTTTGGTATCTAGTTTTTCAATATTGAAGAAAGGAGTCGATCCACTGTATTTTTTTTCCATTTCACGAAGAGCTGAATCAAGTTCGTTTCTTAAATTCTGATCAAGTAATCTTAATTCTGCTTGACGTTTCAAATCATTTTCATCAGTACTTGAAGAAATTTCTGAACGTTGAGTCCATATATCTGACAGTTGTTTTGATATATTTTAAAATTTTACAGACGCTTCTTCACCAAGATTCGAAAGATTCTCAGAAATTGTCAAAATAGTATCATCAGAAATCTTTACACGACCTTGAACATATTCACCTGAATCAATTTTAGAATTTATATCAGAGTCATTTGTTGCAAGAACATAATTAATATCTTCATACGTTTGAACATTATTTGAACCAATAATTGTGATGTATTTTATTTCAGTCATAGCATCTTTTTGGGCTGGTAATGCACTTAGTTCAAGTTCATTCTCAACTGGAAGAAAATTCTTTACACTGGAAGAAAGACTTTCCATTAATACATCAACACGATTCTGTAAACCTTGTGATAAAGTTCTTGACTGTAATCTTGAACTATTTGTTCCATTTTGAAATGTAATAACTGTAACAATTGAAATTACAAGCAATATTGTAAAACCAATCAATTTATTACTAAGGCTAGGCTCCCTTTTCTTAAATATAAAATGTTTTTTAAGCAACGCCATACGTCCTCCCTTCAAAAGAAATATCACTTCCTGTTTTACAGTTTTATTTTCACTTACATCTTTTACCAAAGTTGAAATCAACAAGATTATTGAAACAATAATTATAACAACAAGAAGGAACACTAATATGAATTCTATTCGTATAATTATTCTGTTATCTTTTTCAACATTTTTATATTTTGGATTTGGTAAATAATCTGCTTCAATTTTTAATGTTCCATTCTGACTTACTGTCAAAACAGATGTTGAAGTCATATAAAGTCCTCTATCAGTATGAAGCAAACCTACAAAATATTTTCCTTCATCTAGTTCTGATGAAAAACGCAAATTGGAAATTTTTATATTCGAATCAACCTTAAACTGTCCATCTTTCAGTTTTAGTGTTAAATCATATGGAGCTTTTCCATCTCTATCGATATAAATTTCAGAAATTGTACCATCATAAGTAAATCCTCCTCCATTTATTGAAAGAAGGTTTTCACCAGTATTTGAATTTTCATATTTTATACTTGAAATAAATGTTTCTGGATTAAATTTATTTAAAATTAATAACGTTGAATAAGATTTGCTAACATTTCCAACTTCATCAATAGCTGCAACTGAGAATAAATATACACCATTTGCTCTACTATTAAACAGAACAGAAGAAGTATTACTCGTAATGATTGATGAAGAAAGTTTTACATCTTTTGACAAATAGCCATTATAATCATTTTCAATTTTATTTATTTCATTAATTACTTCTTCTTCAGAAAGTTTTAACGGATGTCTCTTTGTAGAAGCTAGTTTATTTGGAATATCACCAATTCTTGATAATGCATAAGTATATCCCATTGTATCATCTGAAACAGAAGCTGCCCAATTAACTCTAAAACTGTTTGAAGACAACATTCCATATTCATCAACGGCAGTCTCAATTGCTGAAGGTGGAATTGGAGGTGAAAGATCTCTTTCGTACTTTACTGTTACAGGCTCAGACCAGTTGCCAGCAAAATCTGTTATTCTCACACTAAAATAAAAAATTCCTTCATTTTTTGCTTTTAATTTTACACTTGAATCACGAGTTACTTTTTGAATTTCCATTGGAGGCACATCAAATTGATTTTCGCTCCAAGAATACGAATATCCTTTTATTCCAGACGAATCTTCAGGAAAAAGAATTCTATACTCGACATCTTCTTGCTTTGATTTTTTGCCAAGAATATAGCTTATAGAGCGTATTGAAGGTTTATTTATTGTAATATCCGGAGATAAAACATCTATTCTGTTTTTTGTTACATTGATTTCTTGAAAGAAAAATAATAAATCTTTTGAACTTCCGTCTTTTGATGAAACTAAAGGATAAGGAAACATATTGCTATTATTATTTTCGATTAATGTTGATTCACTCCAATAATTTCCATTATATTTTGCAAAATAAATTGATTCTTTTCCGCGTCTGGTATCAAACCAAACTACATACAAAACACCATTATACTCAAAAAGAACTGGTCGGCTTGCATTTCCTTGATCTGAAACAATTATTGTTGAATTTGGAACAATGCCATTTTCCGATAGCTTACCAACTAAAATCGCTGCATTTGAAACATCAGTTCTTTCCCATGCTATAAATGTTTCATTATTATATTTATATAAAAATGGACGCTGATTCTGATAATGATCAAACGTATATTGTTCATCAGGCATTATTGACGATGAATCTGTTATTAAGGACGGATCGCTCCAACTTCTTCCATTGTCAGTAC
>JAAZCS010000192.1 GCA_012513125.1 Treponema sp.
ATATGGAAGTAATAGAACTAGTATACTTGCATACTAGTTTACAGAAAGATTTTGGGAGAAATATGTTGGAATCAGAAATCGCAATTGGGGAAGCAAAAGTTAGCAAAAAGATAGCTATTAAAAAACACATGAAAAAATATTGGCAGTATTATGCATTGATGTTTATTCCAATATTATACTTTATTATTTTTAGATATATTCCTATGGCTGGAAATATCATAGCTTTTAGACGTTATCGGGCTGGGCATAGCATATTTGGTGATGAATGGAGCGGTTTGAAATATTTTAAACAATTTATTGCAGATAAAACATTTTGGCGTGCTTTTAAGAATACACTTACATTAAATGTAACATATTTGCTTATCAGATTCCCATTGACTCTTTTGTTCGCACTTTTATTGAATGAAATTAGAAATATTCATTGGAAGAAATTTGTTCAGACTGTTTCATATTTGCCACATTTTATTTCAATGGTAATTGTAGCCGGAATGATTAGAGAACTCGTTTCTTCAAATGGACCAATCAATTCTTTGATACGTTCTTTGGGTGGAAATACGATTTCTTTTATTGCATTACCTGAATGGTTTACTCCAATATTTGTTATTTCAGGTGTGTGGCAAAGTTTAGGATGGGGAACAATTTTATATCTTGCGGCTATATCTGGAATAAATCCTTCTTTGTATGAAGCAGCGGAAGTTGATGGTGCAAATCATTTTCAAAGAGTTCTTCATGTAACTATACCTTGTATTCTTCCTACGATTGCAACATTGTTGATACTTGATATTGGTGGTCTTGTTGGTTCTGGCGGAGCATTCGAGAAGGTCTTCCTTCTTTATAATCCAATGACTTATGAATCTGCAGATATTATTTCTACATTTGTATTTAGATTAGGATTGGGATCGGGAAACTATAGTTATGCTACAGCGGTTAATTTGTTTGAATCTGTTTTGAATTTATTCTTATTGACAATAGCAAATAAGCTTTCAAAGAAGCTATCTGGTGCTGGATTGTGGTAATCTGGTTAGAAAATTAATAGAAAAAAGGATAAATATATGTCAGAAAAAAGCACTAAAGTAAGGGAATCATCTTCATATTTAATTTTTAAAATCTTTAATACAATTTTTATGATTTTGATTTGTGTTGTAACTTTGTATCCGTTTTTGTATCTTGTTTCACAGTCATTTTCGTCTGAACAGGCGATAATGCAGGGCAAGGTAACGTTGCTTCCTGTTGATTTTAATATTTCAACTTATAAATCAGTTCTAGCTAAAGGAGATTTCTTAAGAAGTTATAAAAATACACTTATATATTCAGTAATAGGTACTGTGCTTGCTGTTTTGTTAAGCTGTTTCTTAGCATATCCGTTGTCAAAAAAAGAGTTGAAAGCAAATAAATTTATTACAAAATTTGTAATTTTTACAATGTACTTCGGGGGTGGTTTGATACCTAACTATGTTCTTATGCAAAGACTTCATCTTGTAAATCATGTTGCAGGTTTTTTAATTCCAAGTTTATTAAGCACTTATTATATAATTTTGATGAAATCATTTTTTCAGGACACTCCAAAAGAACTTGAAGAAGCAGGGGAATTGGACGGACTAAGCCCGATTGGGATTTTCTTTAAAATTGTATTCCCTTTGTCCATGCCAATTATCGCTACAATGATTTTGTTTAATGCAGTTGGATATTGGAATAACTGGTATAACTCATTCCTGTATCTTGATAAAAAAGAAATGTGGCCTGTAGCATATTATTTAAGAACAATTATTACTGGTGCTTCAACTTCAGCCGATCCTGGAGAAGCCTCTGCTGAAAAATTACAAATTGCTGCGAACATAAAATCTTGTTCAATGGTGTTGATGGCTCTTCCAATAATTTGTGTATATCCGTTTGTTCAAAAATATTACGTTCAGGGAATGATGCTTGGCGGCGTAAAAGAATAGTCAATTAATAGAATAAACATACATTAGGAGGATAACGTATGAAAAAAGCAATAGGCGGTATTATCGCTTTAGGTTGTGCGGCGGCACTTTTTGTTTCATGTGGTAAATCAGGAAGCAAAGATGTCTCAAAGGCTACAGACTATAAATTCGGAGAAGAAGTAACTTTTTATTCAAATGAACCTGTTACATATTCAATGTTTTTTAGTGATGCAAGTTGGTATCCAATGGTTGAAACTTGGAAAACTGAAGGTGTTTTCAAAAAAATCATGGATAAAACAAATGTAAATTTGGATTTAACAACATTTGATAGTGGTGATTACAACCAAAAAGTAAATCTTGCTATTAATAGCGGTGCTTCTGCATATATAATTCCAAAAATTTATAGTGAAGACCAATATGTTGCAGGTGGCGGTATTGTTGCAGTTTCGGACTACACAAAATATATGCCAAATTTTACAGCTTTTGTAAAAAAATATAACATGGATTCTGATCTTGATACAATTAAGCAGAGCGATGGAAGATTTTATCGTCTTCCAGGTATGCATCAAGCTCCTTTGCAAGATTATACTCTTTTAGTAAGGGAAGATATTTTTGAAGCCGCTGGATACAATATTCGTGAACTCGAAAAAAATTGGACTTGGGAAGATTTGCACGATGTTCTATTGGGCGTAAAAAAATATATGGTTTCAAAAGGAATGTGCAAAGAAAGCGATTACATCTGGTCTGATTTGTGGTGTGGTGAATCAGGAAAAGGACAAGGTGGAAATCTTTTGAAATTAATGGGTGCTTCATACAATGTTCTTTCTGGTTGGGGAATTGAAGGTTCAAACGGTGGTATAAAATACGACTGGAATAAAAAAGAATTCTATAGTTCTTCTATCAGCGATGATTTTAAGAAACTTGTTAATGTTGCAAATAGTTATGTAAAAGATGGAATTTTGGATCCAGAAACATTTACTCAGTCAGATGAAATTGCTCACAATAAATTCTACAATGGAAAAACAGTTATAATGAGTACAAACCGTGGTGCTTTATCAAATGATATTTCTGGTGTTAATAAAATTCTTGGAGAAGGAAATAGTAAAGTTTATATTACAGCTTATCCTACAGGAACAAATAAGAATTTGGCTGAAACTTCTCGTCTTGAATGTGGTGTTATGATTGCACAAAAAGCATTGGATGAACTTGGTGAAGAGAACTTTATTAAGATGATGCGTTTTGTTGACTGGCTATTCTATTCAAAAGAAGCATGTTCATTGATTAAATGGGGTCCTGAAGGCGAAACTTGGCATTATGTTGATGCTGATGGTTTACAGATTAAAGCTTTGCTCCCTGGATATAAATGTGGTGGACTTGGAATTTCTGGTGCAGAAAGTGATGTAGATATTAGGTTGAAATGGGGATATGCTTGTGGAAACTATTATTATGGTCATGCAACAGAAGATTCTACAGATAATTTTACACCTGTACTTCAAGATTTAATGAAAAGATATGTAACTTATAGAACATCTGCAAAAGTAGATCCAAAAGCAAAACCTACAGAAGATCAACGAGAGCAAATTACTCTTTGGGCTGTTCCTTTAGTTGATAATATCAATGCATGGACATTAAAATTTATTACTGGTCAGAAAGATATTAATAAAGATTGGAATGAATACATTAATTCATGTAAAAATCTAAATGTTGATAAGATTGTTGATCTTACAAATAAAATTTATTCTGAACAATAATTGTTTTGAACGGTAATTAATGCCTACTAAAAACTAAATTTAGAATTAAAAAATGCAAACAGTATAAAATGAAGATAACATTCGTTTTATACTGTTTTTTTTTAGTTTGAACGTCTTTGTTTAGGAGTCATATTTCTGATTTTTTTATAAGTTCTAATGAAATGACTTGCATCTGTAAAACCAGTTTCTTGACTGATATAATCGAGTGTTTTGTCAGTATATAACAATAAAGTGTCTGCTTTGCAAATCCTGATGAATTCAATATATTCTTTACATGTCTTACCAAATTGAGCTTTAAATTGTTTTGCAAAGTTTGAATAGCACATTCCGCATTTTTTTGCCAAGATTTTAATATTAATTGATTCCGAAGAATGTTTATCAATATACTCAAGAACAGAAAAATCTGTATTTGAAAAATAGCTGTAGCTTTTGGAAGACGATAAAATGAGTCCCTTTGTAAGCCATATGCGTATCAATTCTGTAATAATTAAACTGATATTTGAAGCGATTTTTATATCGTATCCAAATTGTTTATGTTGAATTTCCCAAATGCAGTTTTCAAAATGTTTTTGGGTTGGAATATATTGAAGTTGTTCTTTTGTAATTAAATTCATTGGATTTTTAATTTGCGTTGAATTATCCAATAAGCGTGGAAGTTTTGGAGAACCCGGAGTAGTGTTTGATAAAACCATGTCGTCGAATTTCAACACATAAAATAGTAAATCATCAGCAGTAGTTTTATTGCAAGAGCGGAAGTTTCCATTTTTTAATGAATAGTCATTTTCAAAATAATATATGGAATGGATTTGTTTTGGATGAAAAATGACTAAATCACCTGGTGACATCAAATATTCACGATTCTCAACTTCAACAGCCAATCTTCCTTTTTGTAAATAAATCATTTCTGTAAAATAATGCCAATGTGGGTTTACTGTAGTCCAGTTTCCTGAAAAAGCCTGAAACGGTTCATTTAAATTGTCACTATATTCAAATAAATTATCCATAAATCCTCTATAATTCAGTTTATAGGTTTGTCTAAAAATAATAAAGCTAGAAATAGAGATTTGTACAATTTTTTAGGATAAAATCTCATACTTTTTTTTAACTTCAATGATAATCTGAAAATGAGAGGTATCTATGTTTAAGTGGATATGGTCGTATATACGTAAATACAAATTTATGATGGCACTAGGACTTTTTTTGAGTTCTTGTGTGGCTGCCGCAAACATGATTAATCCGATTGTTTCGGGTAAGATTGTAGATGATGTAATTTATAATGGAGAAGTAAGTTTATTAATTAAGTTAATAACCATTATGATTGCATGTACTTTTGGAAAGTCAGTATTGAGATATATTTATCAGCTGATTTTTGAACATTGTTCGCAGAATGTTATTAGACGAATGAGGGAAGATTTATATGCACATATTCAGAAAATGGATTTTTCTTGGTATGACAAATCTCCTTCTGGTAATATAATGACTCTTTTAACGAGCGATTTGGATGCTGTTAGGCATTTTATAGCATGGGTCCTATATCAAATATTGGAAAATCTACTTATTTATATTTTTTCAATTTCTGTTTTATGTACAATCAGTTGGAAGTTAACTCTTTCATTTCTTGTTACAGCTCCAATTATTCTTTTCCTTGTTTGGCGTTTTAAGATTCAAATTACACCTTTGCATATGAAAGTTCGTGATCAATTTGCAATGTTGAAC
Organism: Treponema sp.; assembly: GCA_012513125.1. GTDB lineage: Bacteria > Spirochaetota > Spirochaetia > Treponematales > Treponemataceae > Treponema_D. Next base: position 5,390 of record JAAZCS010000192.1, read on the forward strand.
ACAAGAGTTGGTGAAAATATCGCTGGAAACAGAGTTGTAAAGGCATTTGTTCGTGAAGATTATGAAATCAATAGATTCTCAAAAGAAAACACAGGTTATAAAGACAGTGTTGTTGAAAATGCTAATGTTAGAATAAAATACAATCCTGTTATTGAAGCTATAACAGGTCTTCTTCCTATTATTTTGATACTTTTTGGTGGATTCTTAGTTATGAAAGGAGAGATGACTATTGGAAGTTTGGTAACATTTAACGGTTTGATGTGGGCATTTAACCAACCTATCAATATGTTTGGAAATTTAGTTGATAATGTTCAGAGATTTTCAGTTTCTGCTGAAAGACTTTATGAATTATATACAACAAAAGAGACTATAAAAAATTGTGAAAATCCAATTCATATTTCACCTGATACAGCAAAAGGCAATATTGAATTCAAAAATGTTACTTTTGCATACAATGAAACTGTTGTTTTGAAAAATGTTAGCTTTACTGTAAAAAATGGAATGACTGTAGGTGTATTAGGACCAACTGGTAGTGGAAAATCTACCATTGCCCGTTTGTTGTGTAGATATTATGAACCCACAGAAGGTGAAATCTTGCTTGATGGAATTAATATCAAACAATATGATCTTGAGGATTTACGCCGTGTTATTGGAATAACAATGCAGGAAGTTTTCCTTTTTTCAGACACAGTTGAAGGAAATATTGCATTTGGAAATCCTGAAGCTGATTTTAGTCTAGTTGAAGAGTGTGCAACAACAGCAAGGGTTAAGGATTTTATTGATGATTTAACTGATGGATATGAAAATGTTGTTGGTGAGCGCGGAGTTGGATTATCGGGTGGACAAAGACAAAGAATTGCATTGGCAAGATTATTTTTAGCAAATCCAAAAGTAATGATTTTGGATGATACGACTTCTGCAGTAGATAATGAGACTGAAGAAAAAATCAGAGATTCAATTAAAAATCAGGCAAGTGGACATACGGTTTTCATCATAAGTCATAGAATTTCTTCCTTTGAAAATACAGATTTGATTCTTGTATTTAATAATGGAGAGATTATTGAAAAAGGATCACCGAAAGAATTGTTAAATCACAATGGATATTATTCTCAAGTTTGGAATGATCAAATTGGAATTGAAGAGGAAAGTGTAAATGAGTAGAAATAAATTTGATACTGATGAACAAGTAGAGGAAAAATTAAGAGTTTCTGTTGTTCTTCGTATATTTCACTGGATAAAAGAATATAAATTTCAGATGATTTTATCATGCTTTATTATGCTAGTTGCATCTGCAATTTCACTAATCAGTCCACTTTTAATTAAGATGGCAATTGATGATGTTATTACTCCAAAAGATGATAATAAAAAGCTGTTTTTTACTAATTTATTTCACATAGATGTGACTTTATTTGCAATTAAACCAGCGTTTATAGAGTTAGGAATTATTTCATTGTTTCTTCTAATTGGAACTATAGTTGTTCTTATCTTAAGTAAGATAAAACTAAAAATAATGACAAAAGTTTCTCAGGAAATAATAGTAAATATAAGAAAAGATGTTTTTACAAAATTACAGTCGCTACCATTCAGTTATTTTGATTCAAGACCGCATGGAAAAATTTTAGTTCGTGTTGTAAATTATGTAAACTCATTATCAGATTTATTGTCAAATGGAATTATTCAATTGATAAGCGACTTGTTCAATATTGTTGTCATCTTGTGCTTTATGTTTGCAATTGATACTAAGTTGACACTTGTTTGTATGGCTGTATTGCCGTTTTTATTTATCACTTTGTTTGCTCTAAAAAAGAAACAGCATGAAGCGTGGCAACAGGTAAGCTATAAACAGGCGAATTTGAATGCCTATTTAAGCGAAAGTTTGAACGGAATGAAAGTTACACAATCATTTTCTAGACAGAAAAAAAATCAAAGCTTATTTAATGATTTATGTGACAAATTGAAAACTACTTGGATTACGGCTGTAAATATTAACAATATTATTTGGCCTGTAATAGATAATCTTTCTACAATTGGTGTTTCATTAGTATATCTAGCAGGAATCAGCTGGCTTGGACAGGCTATAACTGTTGGTACATTAGTTGCATTCTCTGGTTATATATGGCGTTTTTGGAATCCTATTAAAAATATTGGAAATTTTTATAATTCAATGGTTACAACAGGTGCCTACATGGAACGAATATTTGAACTTCTTGATGAAAAGGAAGAAATTTCTGATAAAGAGGGAGCAAAAGAACTTCCACCTATTAGAGGACATGTTGCATTTGACAATATCAATTTTTCTTATGAAAAAGGTAATCCTGTTCTAAAAAATGTTAATTTTGTAATAGAACCTGGAATGACTGTTGCAATTGTAGGTCCTACTGGAGCTGGAAAGACAACTATAGTTAATCTTTTATCTAGATTTTATAATCCAGATGATGGAAAGATTTTGATTGATGGTATCGATATTCAAGATTTGAAAATAAAATCAATTAGAAAACAAGTTGGAGTTATGCTTCAAGATAGTTTCCTTTTTACCGGTTCAATTATGGACAATATTCGTTATGGAAATTTAAATGCAAGCGATGAAGATTGTATAAATGCTGCAAAAACTGTACAAGCTCACGAATTTATTGAAAATTTTCCAGATGGATACAACAATCTTTTATCCTCAAATGGGGATGGATTGTCGCAAGGTCAAAAACAACTTATTAGTTTTGCTAGAGTTCTTTTATCAGATCCACGTATCTTGATTCTTGATGAGGCAACGTCTTCAGTTGATACCCAAACAGAGAAAGCTCTTCAAAAAGGTCTTAATTTGTTGTTAAAGGCAAGAACTTCATTTATAATTGCCCACCGACTTTCAACAATTAGAAATGCTGATATCATTTTCTATGTCGATCATGGTGAAATAAAAGAAAGAGGAAATCATAATCAATTGATGGATTTGAAGCAAGAATATTACACAATGATTTCAAAGGCAAATATAACTAAAAACAATTAAAAGTAATTTTAGAACTTCCTGTTGTTATAATTCAAATGACAATGGGAAGTTCTTTTATATTTGTTGTATATTCTGGAGAAAGAAAGTTTCTTGTCATGAACCAAGATTGACTTGAATAAGCATTTTTAGGCTTGTTCAATTGAGTTCTAATACCAATATGAAGAGTTCCTTTTCCATATTTATTATTTACATTATCACATGCATCCATAATCAAATTATTTCGTTCCCTTATTTTTGGAAGATTTTCCATGAATAGATCATTTTGAATATCATTGTCATCTTCTAGTTCTTGTAAATTAATTATAATTTTTCTATATGAGTATCCACTTCTATAAATTGATTTTAGAAGTTTTATTGCTATTTCTGTAATATCAGACAAGTAACTTGTAGAAAAAAGTTTTTGAGCTGACGCTCCATTGAAATATTCTTTATCTTTATTATTATCACTAAATGCTCTTGCTGTCATAAGATAAACAGATATAATTTTGCAAGCGGAATGTTCAGAACGCATTTTGGCGACTGCAATTTGTGTATATTCACTTAAGGCAGTTTCTAATTCTAAGATGGATGTTACTCCTTTTCCAAAAGAACGGCTTGAAGTTATGTTTTTTCTTCTTGTAGATTCATTTTTATCTATGGCAGGAATTTCTTTTAATTCTTGAACAGTTCTAAATCCATTTATTGATAATTCTTTCTTAGCTTTATCCAAAGGAAAATTTAGCAAATTCCACGCTGTAAAAACACCTTTTCTTGCAAGTGTTTCTGCTTTTGAATTTCCAATTCCCCATATATCCTTCGCAGCGTAATTTTTTAGAATATTTTCTTTATCACAACTATTCCAAAGAAAAACACCATTATTATCCTTTGCAAGTTTGTTGCACATCTTTGCGAGTGTTTTTGTAGGTGCAATCCCAATTGATACTGGAATATGGACACTTTTCCAGACAAAGTTTTTAAGTTCCTTTGCCAATTCTATATATTCTTTGTTTTCAATAAAATCAGGAACATATAGAAAGCTTTCATAAATAGAGTAGTATTCTGATTCAATAGAAAAAGCATTGTAAATTATGTTCAAACGTCGGCTAATATCAGCATAAAGTGTATAATTGGATGAAAATACAAAAACTCCTTTTGCTTTGTATTCGTTTTTCATTTTGAAAAATAAATCACCTCTTTTAAAGCCCAGTTTTTTACATTCAGTATTTAGTGCTATTGTAACTCCATCATTATTTGAAAGGACTGCTACAGGCTTGTTTTGAATATCAGGTCTAAAAATGCTTTCGCAAGATGCATAAAAACTATTTGCGTCAACATGCATAATCATAGAGTCGTACCACTGAAACTACAATGCCAAATATATTTGTGATAATAATTCTTCTGTTCTTGTAGTAAGAATATAAAGTTGAAGAATTCTGTTCTTTTTGAATATAAACGCAGTGAAATGTATTATCAAAAATAACTATTCCAAAAAAATCTTTTTTTGGTCTAAAAGCACAATCTACAATAAGAATATCTCCTTTTTGAATATTAAATTCTTGTAAATCTTCACCTTCATAACGCATTGAAAATGTTGAAGAAGGATGTCTTATTAAAAGTTCATTAAAATCGAAAGTTTGCTTTTCATAATCTTGAGCTGGAGAAGGAAAACCTGTAGTATTCATAAATATACTATACAAGATGTAAGTAAAAAGTGTCAAGTAAAAAATAAAAAAATTAATGTAAAGTTGTAAAAAAATAGCATGAAATTAAAATATATTTAATTGAGAAAAATGGAAATCCTATATAAACTTAGATTAAGGTGATTTAAATGAAATATAGTAATCCTATTATTAGAGGAATGTATCCAGATCCAAGTATGTGTGCCGCAAATGGAAAGTATTATTTAGTTTGCAGTAGTTTTAATTATTTTCCTGGTGTTCCTTTATTTGAAAGTGAAGATTTGATTAATTGGAAAAGAATAGGTAATTGTTTGACTAGAAAATCTCAATTGCTTCTAGATAATGCAAGTACAGGTGGTGGTATCTATGCACCAACAATTAGATATAATAATGGCCGTTTTTACATGGTTGTTACAAATGTTTCTAATATTGGCAACTTTTATGTTTATACAGATGATATTTATGGTGAATGGTCAGAGCCTATAAAGGTGGAACAAGATGGGATTGATCCTTCTTTGTTTTTTGATACAGATGGAAAAGTATATTTTATTAGCAATGGAAACGGAAAAGATGGACTAGGTTGTGTTCAGATGAGTGAGATTGATATTTCAAATGGAAAAAAAATATCTGAAAATGTGCCAATTTGGTATGGAACTGGTGGTCGCTATATTGAAGCTCCTCATATGTATAAATTTGGTGATTATTACTACATATTGAATGCAGAGGGCGGAACTGAATATGGTCACATGGTAAATTATGCTCGTAGCAAAAAAATCAATGGACCTTTTGAAGATTTTCCTCAGAATCCTGTTTTATCAAAAGTCGATATCCCGGGAGCGAAACCGTTTCTTGTCCGATTTCCGTTTCTTTTCCTCCAGGCGCTTTTGAATAGAAGTAAAAGTAGGTTTGGTGGCAACCCGTTTTCTTTCCGGAGCCAGGGCTTGCCGGACAAGAAGGCTGAACCTGGCCGTCACAGCCTTCTTGTTCATCCACTGGGTACGTTCCGACTCGCTGCTGATTTGCAATACCCCATTCTTGTTCACACGATTCGCCAGTTTTTCAAGAATCAGCCGTTTCTGGTCCTCGTCGAGCGTGTCAGAGCTGTTCACATCGAAAGTCAACGATACTTTAGACGAAACCTTATTCACATTCTGTCCCCCGCTCCCACTGCTTCGGGCAGCGGTAAACACACACTCCTTAATCAATTTATCTATGTCGATATCCATCGTTCCTGCATTTGAGTACACGCCGACAAAATTACCCTGTTGTCCGGTAAATAAAAGCATCTGCCGCATGTTTCTTCGTGTCCTTGCCCACATTGAACAACAGGCTTATCCCCTACCGTGAAAGTTCCATGATCAGAGATTCACCTGCCAACACAACATAAGTGGTTGATGATCCCCTGCAGGTCACCTCCATGC
>JAAZCS010000193.1 GCA_012513125.1 Treponema sp.
ATCCGCCTGTTCCACCTTGTCGTGGTTGATATCCACCAGCTCCGCCCTGACGGTTCTGATATCCACCTGTTCCACCTTGTCGGTTTCCATATGAATTTCCTGAATTATCTCTTTCTCTGTTTTGATAACTTTGTCTAGCTTGAGCACCAGTAAAACCACCTTCACGATTATTAAATCTGTTGCCACCATTATTTTGAGATCTGTTATAAGAGTTATAATTACCATTTCCATTATTATAACCATTGTTATTATAACCATTGTTATTGTTATTGTTATTGTTATAATTATTATTGTTATAACCGCCTTGGCTTCTATTTCCAGACTTATTTCTTTCAGAAAGATTTCCAGCTTTTACATTTGGTCTTGCAGTATTGATTTCAAAAGATTTGCTCTTCTGTTCAGTTCTTACGTCCGTACTAGGCTTCTCATTTTCATAAGCTACATCATTATTTTCCACTTTTGCTTCATTTGAATGTGTAGATGGAGTTTCTGACTTTTTAACTACAGGATGAACAGCATTCACTTTTGGAGTACTGTCAGTTTTCTGAGCACTTTGAGCTGGAGAAGTTTTTCTTTTAATTACTACAACACGTTTCTTTTCTGTATTTACAGATGCAGTATTGTCTGTAGCATTTTCAGTCGTCTTTTTATGAACTACAAATTCTGGCTTTTTTTCTAAATCATCCACCATAAATATTCCTATTCCTCATCCTCAGTAAACTCAAATTCAACACCACATTTTGGACAATGTGTCATATCAAGAGTTATTTTTGCACCACAAACAGGACATGTATATTCTTCTTCAGTATCTTCTGTCAACTGTTCTTCTATTGGTGCATCTGTAGCAGAGTCATTTGTTTTTTCTTCTTTCTCTTCTACAAATTCTATATTTTAATTAATTAATTTATTAATACCATCTAAAGTTTCTTGAGATAAATTCTCTATATTTATTAAATTTTCTTTGTACTTTTCAATAAAATCATCAATTAACTCAATTCCATTATCTTTCAACAACGCTACAGCAACTTCATCTACTCCAGGAATTTCATCAATTCTTGTTATTTCATCTACTTTATCATCATTAAACAAATTATTTACATTCTGAATTGTATTAACTTCAGACAAATTCATTTCACTTGCTTGCTCAATAGTTTTTACATCGATATTCCAATCGCATAATCTATTTGCAAGGCGAACGTTTTGTCCCTGTCTACCAATAGCCAAAGATAATTGACTATCTTGAACAATTGCCAAAGCCTGATGTTTTTCAGCATCTAAAATAACAACTTTTTCAACTTGAGCTGGAGAAAGAGCGTTTTTTATAAAGACCATAGGATCTGAATCGTATTTAAGAACATCAATTTTTTCATTTAATAATTCTCTAATAACATTCTGAATTCGAACACCTTTTAAACCTACACAAGCACCAACTGGATCTACTTCTTCTCTTTTTGAGAATACAGCAATTTTTGTTCTATATCCGGCATCACGGACAATTTTGTGAATCTCAACAGTTCCATCGGCAATTTCTGGCACTTCTTTTTCCAAAATCTGACTAACAAGTTTAGGATCACTTCTAGATAAAATTAATTGTAAACCAGAATTTGTTTTTTTAATATCAACGATTAAAGCTTTAATTCTGTCACTTTTATCATAATATTCAAGTTTTGATTGAAATTTAACAGGAAGAACACCTTCTAGTTTTCCTGCATTTCCTAAATCAACATAAATATTTCCATTTCTCTCTCTCTGATAATAACCAATAATCATTTCACCGATTTTGTCTTTATATTCATTGTAGAGAGAATCTTTGTATTTTTCATTCAAACCTTGATGTGCATTTTGTTTACCAGTAGCAACTGCAGAACGCTCAAAACTTTTTGGATCTTCCAAAATGTCTATTTCATCGCCTTCTTCAATATCATCACTTAAAGTTTTTGCTTCATCAAGTTCAATTTCTTATACAGGATCATAAACACCATCAATTACAACTTTTCTTGAATAAAGTGCAACATCCGACATATCGTCATTGAATTTTACAATTGCATTTTCATCTGTTCCATAAGTACGTTTATATGCTGCTTTTAGAGCACTTTCAATTGTCTGCCTTACTGATTCTTCAGAATAACCTTTTTCTTGAATCAATTGGCGGATAGCTTCTGCCATTTCTGACATAACAGGCCTCCCTATATTTTATTTATTTATAAATTTCGCTTTCGCTATATTTTCATACAAAACATTAACAGTTTTTTCTTCTATTTTTAATGTGACTGATTTTTCATCTGAACTTAAAATAATCCCGCTTATCCATGAAGAAACTGTTTTATCCCAAATTCGAATTTCATAATTAATAAAAACTCCAAATTCAGCGGCATTTTTTAAATTATGTTCAATTCCAGGACTTGTAAGTTCCATTGAAGTATTTTCAGTTCCTAAAAGTGCCTCTAATCTTGGAAGAAGTACTCTATGAACTTTTGCACAATCATTAATACCAATGTTTTCGTTTGGATTTTCAGATGCAATAACAGCACCTATTTTAACAATTTCTTTTGTTGGAATAATTTTTAACTCAACAAGCTTAAAACCAAGACCTTCTACTAAAGGTGCACACTCAGAATAATATTTAATTTCTTTGTAAGGTATGTAATCCATAATTCCTTTGCTATAAAAAAAGACCCGTGAGCAACACGAGTCTTAATATCAATAATATAAAACTATATTTAGTGTACACTAATTATTTATACTTGTCAACATAAAACAAACCATAAAACCTCGTTTGAATTATAGTTAACATATATTTAACAGTGCATTATAGATGAAATTTTATCTATAGAAGTGTTTGGAAAAAGCTCTCGAGTTTTCAAATTTTTTAATGTTACAGTAGATTTTTCTTCATCATCAGAATTAACTAATATACCCCACTTAATATTCTTTTTTTCAGCTAA
>JAAZCS010000194.1 GCA_012513125.1 Treponema sp.
CATTCTTTATAGTAACATCAATGTTAAATAACAAATACTTTTATTACTACTATTTTTCTCAATCCGCTTGTAGGGCAATGGTATAGAAGTATTATTATTAAATACAATGTAAATTACCAGGAACTCTGCAAAAACAGAGTTCCTTTTTTTATCGAATTCTGTTTTTGCAATTCCAATAATCAAAAGGAGCAAATAAATGATTATTACATTAAAAAAAGAAACATCAGAAGCTGAACTTAACGAATTCGTCTCAACATGGAAAGAAAAAGGTTTTGGCGTACATATTTCTAAAGGTGAAAATATCACTATTCTAGGTTTATTGGGAGATACAAGTTCATTAGATACAGAACAAGTTCGGGCAAACCCTTTTGTAGAAACAGTTCAACGTGTATCAGCACCTTATAAAATGGCAAACAGAGCTTTTCATCCTGATAATACAGTTATAAAAATCGACAATGCATCATTTGGTGCAGACAAAATTCCTGTCATTGCAGGTCCTTATTCAGTTGAATCAGAAGAACAAGTAGTTTCAATTGCACAATCAGTTAAAAACTCGGGAGCAAGTTTCTTACGTGGTGGTGCTTTCAAACCTAGAACATCGCCATATAGCTTTCAGGGACTTGGTGAAAAAGGGCTTGAATTTCTTAAAATAGCAAAAAAAGAAACAGGATTACCAATCGTTACAGAATTGATGGATATTCGTCAATTGAAATATTTTGATGATGTTGACCTTATTCAGATTGGTGCTAGAAATATGCAGAATTTTGATCTTCTTAAAGAAATGGGAAAAGTTCAGAAACCAATCTTATTAAAAAGAGGAATGTCGGCAACAGTTAAGGAATTCTTGATGAGTGCAGAATACATTATGGAAAGTGGAAATGAAAATGTTATTCTCTGTGAACGCGGAATTAGAACTTTCGACAATTATACACGAAATTGCATTGACATCAGTATTATTCCATACCTTCACAAAGTAACCCATCTTCCAATAATTATTGATCCAAGTCATGCTTGTGGCTTAAGATGGATGGTATGTGATTTAGCTAAAGCAGCTGTAGCTTGTAATACAGACGGATTAATAATTGAAGTTCATAATAATCCTGAAAAAGCTTGGTGTGATGGTGAACAATCTCTTCATCCATCAGAATTTGCATCATTGATGAAAGTTTTACCAGAAATTTCAAAAGTAAATAATCGTACAATATAATAACAAATGGATAAGAAAGTGAATCGAAAAGTAAATAATATAACTTATGGCATCGTTGGATTAGGAATAATGGGTGGGTCAATTGCAAAAGCAATTAAAACTAATATATTAAACGATAAAGAATCAACTGGTTCTGTTATTGCACTTGATAAAAACACAGATTCCTTAAACAACGCCTTGATAAGTAATGCTATTGATAAAGGATTTTTACCAGAGCAAACTACTACTTTCTTATCCCTTTGTGATTTCGTTTTTATTTGTTTATATCCACATTCAATTATCAATTTTCTAAAACAAAACAAAAAATATTTTAAAGATAATTCAATTATTACTGACATTAGTGGTGTAAAGAGTGAACTCGAAGATAATATTGAAGATATAAAACCAAATAACGCAGACTTAATTTTCGGTCACCCAATGGCTGGTGGTGCAAAAGAAGGGTACGTGAATTCTAAATCAGAATATTTTAAGAATCATAATTATATTTTAATTCCACATAATTTTAACAAAAAAGAAAATCTTATTCTTTTTGAAGAATTAATCTATAAAATGGGTTTTTCAAAAATTATTACAACAGATAGCAAAACTCATGATGAAAAAATTGCTTTTACTTCTCAGCTTTGCCATGTTTTAGCTTCTGCAATGGTTGAAACCGCAGACGATATAGACATAACTTCTTTTGCGGGAGGAAGCTTTGATGATTTTACTAGAATCGCAATGATCAACGCTCCTCTTTGGACAGAATTGTTCTTATCAAATAAAAAAGAACTAATTAAACATATTGACAAACTAAAAGAAAACTTAAATTCAATAGAAGAACTTATTCAAAGTGACAATTCAAAGGAACTTGAAGCATTGCTTAATGATGTTAGGCAAAAAAGAATTCAAATGAAATAATTTTTTCTTAATCATTTACAATGAATTCATATAATTCAACACTTTTTTCTTGTCTTTCGTCCATTCCGGGGCAATCAGAATTTTTTTTGGACCGTCTCCAGTCAATCTATGAATTACAATATTATTGGGAACAATCGACATTATTTTCTTAATTATAGAAAAATACTCCTCCATAGAAAGAGTATCAAATTTACCGGATAAATAATCATTTTCAATACCAGTTCCCCTCAGAATATAAAGAACTGTAAATTTAAGGCCATCAGTACCACAATTAATAACATATTGTGTACTATTAATTATATCGTTCTCTGTTTCTCCAGGAAGCCCAATAATTAAATGAGTTACAATGTGAATCTCTTTATTAATCTTTTTTATTCTTAAAACACAATCCAAATATTCATCATTTGAATAAGCCCTATTAATATACTTTATTGTTTTCTCATTAGAAGATTGAAATCCTAATTCAATTATCACAAAAGTGTGTTCTGTTAACATGTTAATTTTCTTTAGTATTTCATCATTAACACAATCAGGCCTTGTTGCAATCGAAATTCCAATAATATCTTTGCAATTAATCGCTTCCAAATATTTGCTATATAAAACATCTGGATTTCCGTAAGTATTTGTAAAATTCTGAAAGTAAGCAATATATTTTTTATCTTTTACTTTATACTTTTTTTCTATAATCTTTTTTGCATCTTCTATTTGTTCCGATATGGATTTTAATTTTGACGGAACAAAATCCCCTGAACCATTAGGACTACAAAATATACATCCACCAAAACCTTTAGTTCCATCCCTTGTAGGAC
>JAAZCS010000195.1 GCA_012513125.1 Treponema sp.
AAAAGCGACTAACAACTGCTTCAACCTGATAATTCTTTTGGCACGTTTTGTGCCGTTCGCTGCGCTCTCTCAAGCACAAAACGCGCCAATCCGCTTCGCGGACCAGAATTACAGGTTAAGCAAATGTTAGGCGGACGGGCCACTGGGCTGGTTGAGAAAAAACAAAAATATTGGCTTTAAATATCTTAGTTGTAATTTATTGAAAACATCAGGAGGCGCTTAATTGAAAAACAAAACAATTTTCCTATTTTCTTTATTTCTGATTTTTACATTTATTTCTTGTGCCACTACAAATAATACAGAAAAGATTCCGTCAGAAAATAAAGAGCTAAAAAGAGTAATGAAAACGGAATATGCTGGATATGATGAAATGGTAGAACGTGGATTTGATTTACATGAACTAGATTATATTTCATCAAAGGAAGAATTCGCAGAAGTTTACCTGAAATATTATTATGATGAAAATGGCTATCCACTAGATAATCACATTTATATACCCGATATACCTTCATATAGAACATCAACAACTACGGTATTTTACAACGAATATGGCAACAAGGAAGAATTAAAAGCAAAAGGCTATAAAGAAAACGAAACAATGTTTTATTTCCCTTCTAATGGTGAAAAAGATTGGAGAGTTGGCAGAATAGGTTTAGGTATAGGACACGAAACTCAGGTTCCGAAAAAGAGTAGTATATATGATTATTATGAAACAAAAAAATCAATTTATTATAGATTACCAAGCTTTGCTGGACAGATGGGTGATATTCCATTTATAAAAGGAACTAAAGAAAAAGAAAACATTATTTTTGATCTTAGAAGTAATGGCGGTGGTCATATGACTTGGGCTAATAACTTTTTCAAAAAGCTTGGAAAATATGATGGAAAGATATTAATTTTATATGACAATTGCTCTGCATCAGCTGCCGAATGTTTCTTTTTTATAGCCAAGTGTAATCCAAATCAAGTTTATGGTCTTCCAAATAATCAGATCAATTTTACAATTACAAATTACAATATTACTCTGATAGGAACAAATACAGCAGGCTGTGCAAAATATGGATTTGAAGGAATGGATGGTCAACCTTGTGATTTTTATTTTAAAAAGCTTGGACTAGAGTTATATCTTCCAGATGCAAAAGCATTAGAAAGAATTACAAAACATGACTATGATTATGGTAAGGATTTTCAGGAAGGACGAGGTTTACTCCCAGATGCGTGGGCTGTAACTGATGAACAATATATAAAAACAATCCAATTATATACTGGTGATTATGAATTAAATCATCTGCTTTAATAAAATATATATGAGAAATTAAAGCATAACAAAAGTTCGTAGCCGACAGGCAGTCAAGCTGCCTGCGGTACAACCAGTTGTTAGAAGGACGCTCCGCGCGGAGAGAAAAGAAGAAGATTATCAAAACTTTTTTTAGTTTTGGTGATTTGCTGCGTATTGTAATGCATATAAAAACATGGTCAAAAAAATAAAATTAACTTTATAGGAAAATATTTCTAATGGATTGCAAAAAAATCATAAAATCAATTGCTTTAGTTTCAATAATTGTATTTCAAATACTTTTAACGTTTTTTCCTTCAAAAGAATCAGCTATACTATTTGCAGTGTTAATTTTTGGAATATTTATTTGGTTCAATTATATTAAATCATATGATAGTATGAATTTTGCATTGTTATACTTTTTAATAATGATTTGTAATTTTTTACCTTATTTCAGATTTTGGCCTATGCCGGCAGGCTTTTTGTTATTTTTAATTCTGCAAATAGTATTTCCAAATCTAAGGAAAAACTCAAAATGGTTTAAGGTTGGTAAATACAGTTCAAAAAATGTAGTTCTTCTTATACTAACAATAGTTATTTCTGCTGGAATTTTAGTTTTATGGTATTTAATAACTTTACCTGATTTAAATCCTATGGTTACATCTCTAAAGGACAAGTCAAAAATAGTTATTATAATTTCAATTATTTGTTTTGCAATTATTAATGCAATTGTTGAAGAATCCATTTTTGATGGAATTTGTTATCGTGCAATGGAAGAGCATTTCAAAATTCCAATAATTTTTATTGGTCTTCAAGCTTTATCTTATTCTGTGAGTCATTTTCATGGAATTCCAAATGGGTATATAGGTATACTATTGTCATTTATATATGGCGGACTTATGCTTGGTGGTTTGCGATACTTATCAAAAGGATTAGTATTTCCTGTTATTGCACATATATTTGCAGATTTAACTATTGCGATACTTGCATTTTCAGTATTAATATGATTATAGATTTATCAAATGAATAATATAAAAGAGCTTCTAACAAAAGTTTCAACCTGAGTCGCCTATTGTCATGAAAATTGCTAGTCGCTGCGCTCGGCAATTTTCACGCCAATGTACGGCTCCCAGGTTAAACTAATGTTATACGGACGGCTCACTGAGCCGCTTCGGAGGAGAAAAACAATGAAAAAATTACTAACAATTTTAATTTTGGCTTGTACAATAGGATTTTCTGTTTTTGCACAAGATAAAAATGTTGAAACAGACAAAAGTCAAGTTGAACAAGTAATGTTAAAAAAGGGCTCTTTGATTTTAAAGGAATTTATTCCATTTAAAACAGAATCAAAAATTACAGGAGAAATTCTCAAGGTTACTGATGTTACTAACGGTTCTTCTCTCTATGGTTTAAGATTAACTCATTTTTACTACAATTCAAAATATGATTCTGGTGAATCAACGGGCTTATTAGATGCAAAAGAAATTGATAGTGTTATAGCAACCTTAGAATATGTAAGCAAAACTTTGCCAACTTTTACAAAGGAAACCCCATATACAGAAATTATATACAAAAGCAACAGTGGTATAACAATTGGTGCATATCATTCAGATGGGGAGCAAAATATTTTCTTAAAATTTGATTACAAAGATACAGTTTATATAAGTGCATCTAGTCTTGATTCTTTCACAAATTTCTTTAAGGATGCTAAAACAAAAATGCAAGGCATGGGTGCAAAATTTTAGGAAAGCAAAAACCTTTTTCCATAAGATTAAGATGGAAGATTTTTTAATCGAGTCAAGCTCTGTTAAAAAATAAATTGAACTTTAGGGAGAAACAAAGAAGCGATAGTACGGGACTTTTATCGTTTGGAAAGATTTAATTTGTAAAAAGGAAGCGTTGTTTATTAAAATAAAGATACGGAGAAAATATGTTTGCGATGAGGTAATCTTCATCGTATAACAAAGGTTCGTAGCCGACAGGCAGTCAAGCTGCCTGCGGTTTAAAATATTGTTATGCTGACACCCGCAGTGGGGTGCTGGTAGGAGAAATAAAAAATGAAAATTATACATTGTGCAGATATTCATGCAGATTCAAAAATGGGAACGCATTTATCAAAAGAACAGGCAGAAAAAAGACGAAATGAAGTAGTTGATACCTTTACAAATATGGTTAAATATGCACAGGGAAATGATGTTAAAGTCATTTTAATAGCCGGTGATTTTTTTGACACAAAAGAAACACAGCAAAAAAAGATAAAACAAAGAATCGGTTATATTATTGAACAGAATTCTTCAATAGATTTTTTATATCTCCGTGGTAACCATGATGAAGATACTTCTTTTTTAGCAGATAAAGAACTTTCAAATCTCAAATATTTTAGTAAATCCTCATGGACAAAATATTCTTATGACAATATAGACATTTACGGGCATGAATTCAGTGATAAAATACCAGCTGGATCTTTTAATGAATTAGTACCAGATCCAAATCATATAAATATTGTAACCTTACATGGACAAGTTGCTGATTATCAATCTAAGAAAGATGCTCCTGATATTTCTCTTCCAAAACTTGCAAACAAAAATATTGATTATGTAGCTCTTGGTCATATTCATGATTATAAGAAAGAAAAGCTTGATGCTCGCGGATATTGGTGTTACTCAGGTTGTCTGGAAGGCCGTGGTTTTGATGAATGCGGCGAAAAAGGATTTGTATTACTGGAAATAAATAACAATAAATTAAATGCAGAGTTTATACCTATTTCAAAACGTACAATTCATGATATTCAAGTAGAATTATCCGGCTCATTATCGTACAACGAAATAATGAAAAAAATTGATGAATCGGTAGCTGATATTCCACAAAGCGATATTGTTCAGATCACCTTATCAGGTGAAGTTACTGAAGAAACTGAAATCGAACCAGATTCTTATGTTTCGACTATTGAAAATAATTTCTTTTATGTGCGAATAAAAGATAAAACTGAACTTAAGATTGATTATGAAAAATATAAGAATGATATATCTCTTAAAGGTGAATTCATTTGTTTAGTAAATCAAAATAATGGTTTATCTGATGAAGAGAAAGCAAAAGTAATTATGACTGGAATAAAGGCTTTGGCAGGGAGATTAAACTAATATGAAGATAATAAACGCACACATTATAAACTTTGGTAAACTTCATGAAGTTGATTTCAATTTTGATGAAAACCTAAACTCATTTTTACATGAAAATGGCTGGGGAAAAACAACACTTTCAGTTTTTATAAAATCGATGTTCTACGGAATGGAACATACAACTTCAAAAGACATTACAAAGAATGAAAAAATGAAATATTCTCCTTGGCAAGGAGGAGTTTATGGCGGAAGTCTAACTTTTTCTCATAATGAAAAGAAGTATAAAATAAATAGAACTTTTAGTATGAAGAAGAATGAAGATACTTTTGAATTAATTGATTTAAAAACAAATAAAAAATCTTCTGATTTTTCTTCTGACTTAGGTACGGAATTATTTGGCATAGGAAGAGAGACCTATGGTAGAAG
>JAAZCS010000196.1 GCA_012513125.1 Treponema sp.
ATTGTAATGGCTGGAAAACTAATAAAATCTCTTGCAAAAGAAAAAAACGTTAATATTCTGCCTGTTGATTCTGAACACTCAGCAATTTTTTCATTAACAGAAAAAATTGGAGCAAATAATATATCAAAAGTCCTCATTACAGCAAGTGGAGGACCATTTAGAAATTATTCACAGGAACAATTAAAACATGTCACTTTAGAACAAGCATTAAATCATCCAACTTGGAAAATGGGCAAAAAGATTACTATTGATTCTGCAACATTGGCAAACAAAGGTTTAGAAGTAATTGAAGCTTCATATCTATTTGATTTATCTTACGACGAAATTGAAGTATTAGTTCATCCTCAAAGTATCGTTCATTCATTAGTAAGAACGAAAGATGGTGTTTTATATGCACAAATATCAGATCCAGATATGAAACACCCAATATTAAACGCGTTAACATGGCCTACTATAAAAAATAATTATTTAGAAGAATTTGATTTATTCTCAAAATCATTAGAATTTTATAAAACTAGAATGAATGATTTTCCATTATTGAAATATGCTTTTGACTGTATTAAATATGGAGATGCATATCCTATAGCATTTAATGCCGCAAATGAAGTAGCTGTCAATCTGTTTATTAATAAAAAAATAGATTATACACAGATTTCTGAAATTGTCATTTCTGTGCTAAATAAAAATTGGTATAATAAGATTTTATCATTTGATGATGTATTTGAAAATGATAAATTAGCAAGAAAATATGCTAAGGATTTTATATGAAATGGCTTTGGGGAATTTTATGCTTGTTTTTTTTAATTCTATTTCATGAATTTGGACATTTTATTGCTGCAAAAGTTTTTGGAGTAAAAGTAGAATCTTTCTCAATTGGATTTGGTCCCGTTCTATTTCATAAATTGTTACGTGGTACAGATTTTAGATTTTCATTAATTCCTTTGGGTGGATATTGCGGAATGAAAGGAGAAAAAGATTTTTCTGAAGCATTACAAAACAATTCACCTATCATAAACGCAAGCAAAGATTCCTTATATGGCATTCATCCTATAAAAAGAGCATTAATTGGCTTTGCAGGACCTTTTTTTAATTTTTTATTTGCGGTAATTGCTTTTTCAATTATTAGCCAAATTGGCTATTCATATTACACATACTCATCAAAAATTATTCTAAGTACAGATATTAATCCAGAATATGTTTCGCCAGCAAAAGAAGGTGGATTATTATCCGGAGACACAATTCTTTCAATAAATGGTAAAAAAATAAATAATTTTTCGGATATTATAGAAGAAATCTCAATTAGACCAAATGAAAATATTGATATTTGTGTTAATCGCAATGATGAAATCAAAAATTTCACAATTCGTTCATCATTTGATAAAGAATCAGGAAGTGGGAAAATCGGAATCACAGCAGATACTAAGAATTTATTGAAAATTGATTCAGAAAGATATATTTTTCCGATATCAATTTTTCATGGGTTTTCAGAAACTTTTACTTCAATATACAAAATATTTAAAAGCATTAAAATTCTCTTTATGGGAGTAAAAATTCAAAACGCAGTATCTGGTCCTGCAAGAGTTACAGACATTTTAGGTTCAACTATAAGTGAGAGTTTTTCCGTTGGAATACGAGAAGGATTTGTAAACATGCTCAATTTAATGGCATTTATCAGTATTTCTCTTTGCATTATGAATTTACTTCCTATTCCTATTTTAGACGGAGGACTTATTCTTATTGCATTAATAGAATTTGTCAGCAAGAGAAAAATAGCTCCTAAGATTCAATATTATTTGCAATTTATAGGAATAATTTTTATAGTGATAATCTTTTGTATTGGATTATTTGGAGACATATCATATTTTATCAATAAACCGAGGTTTTAAATGAAAAAGACTCTATTTTTTACATTAATTTTTTTCTTAATTTTACCAGTTTTTTCACAAACTCATATTTCAACAGAATCACATCAAAGCTCTGTTACAAATATTGTAATGATGAATAAAAACGGTGGATTAGATACATCATTTCTTTCTACAGGAGATGATGGATTCATTGTAAAATGGACAGGAGATAATCTTGGAGAACATTATCAAATTTCTGATGTCGGAATAAAACTTGTAGCTATTTCACCCAATGGAAATGATATAGCGTTATATGAAAGTGATGGCGGTTCAATTAATAAAATAACTGTATGGGACTGGACGACATTGAAAAGAAAATATATGAAAAAATTTTCAGATTCGATTACAGCGTTAACATTTTCAGCAAATGGTACATATTTAATTGCAGGAACAGCAACTGTTGATGGTGCTATTTTTATTAGAACATCAAATTGGCAAATCGTGGATAAACTAAAAACCAATACGAGCATTGTGAATTACATACAAACTAGTGATACAGAAAAAACATGTGTAATGTATTCACCATCAGGTAATTTATCATATTTCGATATGCAAAACGGAAAATTAAAACAAAAATTAAATGTAATACAGGGACTTACGCAAACACTTCTCTTTAACAATAATTATTTCTTAGCAGGCGTTCGTGATAACACAATTTATATTATCAATGCTTTTAAAGGAACTATAATTTCAACAGTTAAAACTACCAATCCAATTATTTTATCATCACCTACTGACAATAACTTATATTATTTAGAAAATGATGAAAAAGGCAATTATGAACTCAAAATGCTTGAAAATATGGAAAATAAGTCGGTTTCAAATCCAAGAATAATAAAATCATTCAAAGGACCAAGAGGACAAAATTCAATTTGTAGTGGAACAAAGAATTTTACTAATATTTTTCTAGGTTCAAGAAATGGTACAATATATAAAGCTGACACAGAAGCTTCCATAACAACAACAAATTTACAAGAAATTACAAAAAAAGCTTATTCTAAAATATATGACATAGCGTCAAATGATAAAAATGAATTCTATTTTATTAATGATAATTCTATTTATATTTCATCATATAAGACTGGATTTGTTGAAAAAATCTCTGATTCTATGGGGCAAAATAAGATTATTTCATATAAAGGAAATTTAATTCTTTGGTCAAAATCATCAAAACAATCAGTTTCAATATTATCTATTGATAATAAAACAACGGAAGAATTATTTACCCCAAAAAACAGCATTCAAAATCTTCAGCTTTTTTCTGTAAATGATAATGATTATTTAGTTGAAATAGAAAGTAATAGTGAAGTTAATATTTATGATTTTAAAACAAAAAAATTAAGAAATATTTACTCAGGAACAGGAATTCAAGATGCTGTTCTAGCTAATGACAATAAAGTTTACATATCAAAGTCATCAAGTACGCTTCCTCTAGTTCCATTAATTTGTGTTGATATTAATACATACGAAACTGTACCAATTTCATTAACAGGTAATGTTGCCTTTGGTTTAAGCACGAATGGTAATATGATATACGGTATTTATCTGCAGTCAAATGAAGAAGTTAAAAGTACTTATGTTTTTTCATATAATATTTCAAATAAAATGATATCAAATATTTTGAAATTTTCAGATGAAGATTCTGAAGCCTTTACTTATTTATCAAATTCAACATTGCTGACTAATATAGGCAAGAATAAGGTTTACAACTACAATATTAGTACAAAGAAAAGATTCAGCTACGACCGTACTGCTTCTATTCCTATAAAAACAGTACAAAATACAGAAAATGTTGCAATTCTAAATAGCAACGGTAGTATATCTTGGTGCAATAATACATCAGCAAACATATTATCAGATTGGTATTTAACTATTGATAATCAATGGTATGAATTTTAGAACAAGAATCTAATCAATATACTTCGCAAAATTTGATTTGTATACCAAATGTTTCAACATATGGTATACTCTTTTCAATTTTTGCGAAGCCATAATTTAGTTTACTTCCAATCTTTTGTGTCTACCCCACAACCTCTCATCAAAGCATCAGAATAGATATCAACATAATTGATGGCTGATTTATCCCAGCTAAAATCTTTCTTCATTCCTTTTTTCTGCATTTTTCCAATATGTTCTTTTTTATTATAGAAAGCCCATACTGCCCATCCTACTGTATTATAAATAGAACTTGGAGTTAGTGAATCAAATAAAAATCCGGTTCCCTCACCTGTTTTTTCATCATATTGTTCAACAGTATCTGCAAGACCACCAGTATTTCTAACAATTGGTAAAGTTCCATATAACATCGAATACATCTGATTTAATCCACATGGTTCATATTTTGATGGCATTAAAAAGAAATCACTACCAGCCTCTATTAAATGACTTAAGGATTCATCATAACCAATATAAGCCCTTAGATTGTTAAGCTTTCCTTCTAAGGATTTAATCTCATTCTCACACCACTTTTCACCACTTCCAAGAATCACAAATTGAACATCCATATTAGTGCAAATGCTAAAAATACTGCCATATGTCGGTGCAAAAATTTCTGCAATCCCCTTCTGGTCAGCAAGCCTAGTAATAATGCCAATAAGTGGAACGTTAGCTCTTATAGGTAAACCAAACTTCTTTTGCAATTCAGCTTTACATTTGGATTTATTATCAATTTTATTGGAATCAAAATTGAATGGTAGATATTTATCTATTTTAGGATTCCAAGTTTCTAAATCACAACCATTTAAAACGCCTTTTACAACTTCAGAACGAACTCTCAATAATCCATCAAGTCCAAAACCACCTTCAATAGTTTGCATTTCTTTTGCATAAGTTGGAGAAACTGTAGTTATCATATCAGCACACGAAATACCAGCTTGAAGTAAATTTATTTCACCATTATGTTCCAATCCAGCACCATAATATAATCCCCAATCAATTCCAAGAGCAGGAAAAGAATCTTTTGAATAAACACCTTGATATCCAAGATTATGAATTGTCAATACAGATGCGGTCTTCGCAAAATAACCATTTCTACAAACATGCTTTAATAAAACAGGAACAAGGCAACAAAACCAATCGTGAGCGTGCATGATATCAGGATACCAACCTAAATATCTACATAATTGAAATGCTCCATGACATAACAAAGCTGATCTATATGGATTATCAACAAAATCAGGTTCAGATTTTGTCCCATAAATACCATCACGTCCATAAGCCTTTTCATGATCAATAAAATAAACAGGAACATCTGAGTTTGGCAATTTTGATTCATACATTTTGACCCAAGTTTCAACTTGTCCTGCAGCTACAGCAATAGGTTGCTCTATAGCTTTTAATTTTGTTTTATCAATTTTGTAATAGCGAGGCATAATAATTCTTACATCATGACCTTGTTTACTTAAATTTATTGCCAATGCAGATACAGCATCAGCAAGCCCCCCAGTTTTTGCAAAAGGAACTGCTTCAGAAGTAACCATTAATATTTTCATTACAACACTCCTATATAAAAAGTCAACGAGTAAATTTCAATTTACGAGGTGACTTTTTAGTGCGTTTTGTTATAAAACGCAATTAATTAGAAAGTTTGCAACGCAAACTTCTAAATCACTACTTTGACATTATTTTGGCAAAGAAGTGATTACTTTTCCATAAAAGCTCTTTTAAAAGATTCTTTTGAATTTAAAATAGTTTTTTCAGAACAACAGTATGCTATTCTAAACCAACCTTTTCCACAAAAACTTGAACCTGGTGCACAAAGAATATTGTATTTTTTTAAATGATTTGTAAATGCTAAATCATCATCATTCCAACTTGATGGAACTTTTACAAATAAATAAAATGCACCTTCTGGAATCGCAAACTCATAGCCAGCATATTTCATAACATCAATTATTTCATTTCTTCTTTTTTCATATAATGAATAATCACATTCTGCATCCCAAGATTCACTGATAACTTTTTGAAAAAAAGCAGGTGCATTAACAAATCCAAGAATTCTTGTTGTGAAAATACAAGCTGCAACTAAATCCTTTTTTTCTTTACAATTTGGATTTACACATATGTAGCCAATTCTCTCACCGGGTAAACTTAAATTCTTTGCAAAAGAAGTGACAACAACAGCATTTTCATATTTATTAAATACAGGAGCAACTTTTTTTCCACCATAGACTATAGCACGGTATGGTTCATCACAAATTATATATGGATATCGATTAGTTTTCATTCCATGTTCATTCAGAATATTAACTAAATCTTGAATATTTTCTTCGGAATAAATTTTCCCTGATGGATTATTTGGCGAATTTACAATTATTGCAGCAGTTTTTTCTGATAAAGATTTTTTAATTTTATCAACATCCAAGGAAAAATCTTCTGCAGTTTGTACACGTACTATTTTACCGTTACTATTATTTATATAATGATCATATTCTGTAAAATAAGGACAAGGAACGATAACCTCGTCTCCATCATTTAATATTGCTTTTAAAACAGAATTAAGAGCACCTGCAGCACCTACAGACATAATCACATTTGTATAATCTATTTCAATTCCCTGTTCCAAAGAAGTTTTTTTTGCCATTGCTTCTCTAGCAAAAATATAACCTGCATTTGGCATATATCCATGACAAAGATGACTATCATCTTTTGCACATTTTTCAATTGCTTTTTGCACTTTTTCAGGTGGATCCAAATCGGGATTTCCAATACTAAAATCAAATACTTTATCTTCTCCATATTTCTGTTTTAATATGGCTCCTTCTTCAAACATCTTTCGTATTACACCAGCAGATGGGCTTTCAACTAAACTTTTTATTTTATTTGATATCATAAATCAAATTATATCATATTTCTTTTTAATTGAACATAAATGTTTTTTCTTCTATAATTATTTGATTAATTAATTTTAGGACGTATTTATGTTTTCAGACATAGTGATATTAGCTGGTGGATTTGGAGAAAGATTATGGCCAGCATCTAAAGCAGATTTTCCAAAACAATTTATGACACTAGATGGAGGAATTTCATTCTTACAAAATGCAATTATTCGATCTTTATATTTAAATCCAAAAGGTAAAATTATTTTGGCAACAAGAGATGGTTTACAGGATTTGATTGCTAAACAATGTAATGAGCTTCTTCCAAAACTTAGTAAAAAAGATGCTGATAAACTGCAAAAAGATTTAGTTATATTTGCAGAACCAGTTTCAAAACATACAACAGCTCCAATTGTTGCAAGCTGTTACTTAGCAAAAAAAATTGATAACACTTATTCACATTCATTTTTGATATTAACAAGCGATCATATTATTTCGCCAAAAGAAAAATTTCTTGAAGATGTTGAAAAAGCTTATTTATCTGCTTCGAAAAATCATTTTGTTACATTTGGAATTCCTCCATATTCACCACTAACTGGATATGGGTACATTCTTACAGGAAAAGAAGAAGAAAATAATAAATCTGTTTATAAAATCTTAGAATTCAAAGAAAAACCTGATGAAGAAACTGCTCAAAAATACATAGACAACGGAAATTGTAAATGGAATAGCGGGATGTTTGGATTTTCTTGTGATTTCTTTTTATCAGAACTTGAAAAATGTACACCAGAAGTTTTCAACTCATTTAAAAATCTAGATGAAATGCAAAATCTTGAAATTGAAAAAATTCAGAATATAAACAACATAAAAAGTAATAGCTTGATAAATGATGCTTACAACAAAACACCTTCTATTGCTATCGATAAATCTGTAGCTGAAAAAACTGCAAATGCATATGTTGTTTCTGCAACTTTTGAATGGGATGATGTTGGTAGCTGGGATTCATTTGAAAAAAACTGTAAGGATAAAACAACAAACGCGGCATTAATACAGAGCAAAAATTGTTTCGTTTATTCTGATATTCCGGTTGCAATTTGTGGAGTTGATGATATTACTGTTGTAATAAAAAATAATAAAGCATTAATAATGAAAAAAGGTGATAGCTCCTTGGTAAGAGAAGCTGCAAAGCATTTTTCAGAATAAAAAAGATATTAAATATTCAATGGAGTTAAATATGATTTGGTTAATTGGTTGTAAAGGTATGCTTGGATCTGAGATAGCACGCCAGTTTGATGAAAAAAACATAGCTTATGTTGGAACTGACAGAGAAGTTGATGTTACAAGTCTTGATTCATTAGAGAAATTTGCAAATTCTATTGAAACAGCTTCATATTTTCCTTCTGACAACATGAAGCATTATGATAGGCAAATAAATTGGATAGTAAATTGTTCTGCTTATACAAATGTTGAAAAAGCAGAAACAGACACTGAGTTAGCACAAAAACTGAATGAAGAAGGTCCAAGAAATATCGCTCGTCTAGCAAGAAAAATTAATTCAAAACTAATACACATTTCTACAGATTATGTATTTAATGGAAAAGGAACAGCTCCATATAAAGAAGATGAACAGAAAGATCCTCTTGGTGTTTATGGAAAAACTAAAGCCGATGGTGAAAATGCTATTTTAAAAGAAATGAATCAATATTTCATCATAAGAACAGCTTGGTTATATGGATTTGATGGAAAAAACTTTGTATATACAATGACAAAATTAATGAATAGCCATGACCAAATAAAAGTTGTAAGTGATCAAAGAGGAACTCCAACTTGTGCTGTTGATTTAGCTGCAACAATTATCAAATTGATTGAAAAAACAGATAATTCAAAATCTGTTATTGGTCCAAAAAGTGCACCTACATATGGAATCTATCAGTATACTGATGCCGGTGAAACTCAGTGGCATGAATTTGCAACAGCAATTTATAAATATGGAAAAAAATATAATAGAATAAATAATGATTGTGTTGTTAATTCTTGTACAACTGAAGAATACGGAGCAAAAGTTGAAAGACCTTCATACTCTATTCTTTGTAAAGATAAGATTATAAAAGAATTGAATATTAAAATTCCAAATTGGGAAGTTAGTTTAGAAAAATTCATTAAATCTTCACGATTTAATCCTTTATAATGGGTTTATGATTCAAGTTTCAATAATTATTGTAAATTACAACACTTGTGATTTACTTAAAAATTGTATTAACTCAATATATGAAAAAACTTCTGATGTTGACTTCGAGATAATCGTAGTTGACAATTATTCAACAGATAATTCTGTTCAAATGATTAAAGATAATTTTTCAGATATTGTGTTAATTCAGAATAAGGAAAATCTAGGTTTTGGTGCTGCAAATAACATTGGTCTAAAACACGCTAAAGGAAAATATATTTTTTATCTAAATAGTGATGTAATTCTACTGAATAATTCAGTAGAATATTTTTATGACTATTGGGAAAATAATAAGAATTCAAATATAGGTTCACTCGGTTCTATTCTTCTTGATAATAAACTGATGCCAATCCATAGCTTTGGTAATTTTTCTTCTTTTACAGATAATATTAAAGACGTTGTTAAATTAAATATAATTAATACAGTTTTATCTTTTTTATACATATTTCATATATCAAGTAACACTATTAGAAAATACAAGAAAGTTCACATTGATGTTCCTGTCTTTGATAACGAAAAACAGGTTGATTTTATAACTGGTGCGGATTTATTCATGTTAAATAACAATGATGCTTTATTTGATGAAGATTTCTGTCTTTATTTTGAAGATACGGAACTTCAATACAGATTAAAAAATAAAAACTTAAAAAGATTGATAATAAAAGGGCCTGAAATTATTCATTTATGTGGCGGTTCGGTAGATTCAAATTATTCTATAAAACGAAAATGCACTTTTTCTAGAATACAATATGAATTAAGCCGAATTATTTGGATAAAAAAAAGATATAATAACAACTTTTTCTTAAAATCAATAATGAAAATATTTATTATCATTAATTGGATTAATCCTATTTTATTTTCAAAAACAAAATATTATTTAAAAAAATTAATTTCAATTTAATAGTTGAGGAATATAATGAAAATATGTATTGATTGCAGAATGATTGGATCTGGCGGTATTGGTTCTTACATTTCAGCCCTATTACCCTTTTTTATAAAAAACTTTGATTGCGTTTTATTAGGTGATATCGAAAGACTAAGTCAATATAAGACAAACTCAAATATTGAAATACTTGATTGCAAAATAAAAACTTTTTCGTTAATCGAACTTTTTCTTTTTCCAAAAGAATTATCTGCAAAAATAAATTCATGTGAATTATATTATTCACCATATTTCAATATTCCCTCAGGAATTAAAATTCCTATTTTTTCAACAATACATGATGTTGTATTCTTAGATGTAAAAGATTTAACTTCGAAAATGGGAGTCTTTCTTAGAAAAATCTTTTACAAATATGGAATATTTAAATCAAAACTCATTTTTACAGTATCAGAATTTTCTAAATCACGAATATTAGCAAATTTGAAATGCAAAAAAGATATAATCGTTACATATAATTCTGTTCCTGATTGGTTTTCAAAAAAAGATGAAACAGTAAATAAAACTGATACAGTTTTGTTTGTGGGAAATATAAAAAAACATAAAGGATTAAAAACCTTGATTGAGGCATTTTGTATTGCAAAACAAAAAGGACTAACTTCTCAATTAGTTATTGTCGGAAATTCTGAAAACTTCAGAACTGGTTACAATACAATATCTGACTTGATTAATAAGTTACCAAAAGAATATATCAAGTTTACAGGACGAATATCAGATGAAGAATTAAAACTTCTTTATCAACAAGCAAAATTATTAATTCAACCGTCCCTATATGAAGGATTTGGAATGCCTCCGATGGAAGCTATAAATTTGGGAACAAATGCAATAATTTCAGATATCTCGGTTTTTCTAGAAATTTACAAAGATTATCCAGTAATATATTTTCAATCAGAAAATGAAAACGATTTGGCAGAGAAAATAATTTCAAATATTAACACTGATAAACCAAAAAATATTCCAAATATTTATTCATTTGAAAAAACATACAATATAATAGAAAAAACTATAAAATCATATTTTGGAGATAAAAAATGAAAGTAGCTATTGTCCATTATTGGCTTGTGACTATGAGAGGTGGTGAAAAAGTACTTGAAACTCTCTGTAAAATGTACCCTGAAGCAGATATTTATACAAATGTTTACAATCCCAAAAGAATTTCTGATATAATTAAAAAACATCACATATTTACTACAAAAGTGAATAATTATCCATTCGCAAAGAAACTATATCAAAAATATATGCCTTTTATGCCAAATGCTTTGATGGACTTGGATTTAACTAGCTATGATTTGGTTATTTCAAGTGAATCAGGACCGGCAAAAGGCGTAGTTCCATCCCCTTTTGCATTTCATGCATGTTATTGCCACACGCCAATGCGCTACATATGGGATATGTATCATGAATATTTTAGAAATTCAAAACATATTGTTAAATTTTTTATGAAAAAAATGATACCTACTTTACGCCTTTGGGATACTACTTCTTCAAATCTTGTTGATCATTTTATAGCAAATTCACATTATGTTGCAGCAAGAATCAAACGTTATTATAACAGAGATTCTGATGTAGTTTTTCCTCCATGTGATATAGAAAAATATTTGGTAGTTGAAAGAAATCCTTCAGATTTTTATGTCTTTTTTGGTCAATTAGTGGGATACAAAAGAGCGGATTTAGCAATAGAAGCCTGCATCAAATCTAATAAAAAATTAGTAGTTATAGGCGAAGGAAAATCCAAACAAGCACAAAAATATTCAAAAACAGGATTAATCACGTTTACTGGAAGAATCTCCGATGACGAAATAAAGAATTACTTATCAAAAGCAAAAGCTTTAATTTTTCCAGGTATTGAAGACTTTGGAATTATTCCTGTTGAAGCAAACGCAGCCGGTTTTCCTGTTATTGCATACAGAGATGGAGGTGCGTTGGATTCGATTAAAGAAAATGTAACTGGTCTATTCTTTGATGAACAAACTGTAGACTCATTAATTTCAGGAATCAATACGTTTGAAAACAGAGAAAGTGAATTTACAAATAGAGATGCATTTACAAAGCATGTTAAACAATTTTCAGAAGAAGTATTTATCAAAAAAATGAAACAAATACTTTCTGAAAAAAACAGGTTATAACAAATTTTGCATATTAGTTTTATTAATATGCAAAAGCTTTGAATCCTATTGATACAACAAAACCTCTACTTTCAAAATAATCAGAGGTGCAAATATTTGTATATGGCAAGCCATAATCTGCATATGTAAACCAATTGTGCATATAACCTACAGTACTTGTAAGCATAATTGGAATTCCACAACTCTTTAAATCATATGACAAATCAATAGAAATAATATTCATCCATTCATATACACCATCATGAAGAAAATTCTTTTTCATGAGTTTTCTAGCAGTAGTATCTGGATTTAATTCTGAATATAATGAACTTCCTGGAACTTGACCTTCACCCCAATCGGTGCCATGCCTTACAAACTGATATTGTAAACCAACAGAAAAAGCAGAAGTTGGTTTAAAATCACTTCTGACAAAAAATTCATCTGAATTAGGAGGCAAATAATATCCCAAACATTCACCATTATTTGTATAAGATTCATTCAAATATGTCGCATACCATGGCTGATATTTCAACGCTTGATGAGTGTAGCAAAATGGTTCAACTTTTGTATATCTAAATGACAAGACTCCCATAGGAATAAACGGAATATTTACCTTTGTTCCTGCTTGTAGAGCAAACATACATCTTGTAGCTTCAAAAATTCTTGAAGTAAAGCTATTTATTTCATCAAGATAAACAGATAACCAAACAGAACCCACTCCCGGATATTTTAGTTTTAAATCACCAAATAAAGATAAATTGTCATAGTCACCTAAACTATTCTGATAAACAACACTATTTAAGAATGAAAATATATAACCAATTTCAAATCTCTTTGGCCAAACAACAGCACTACCAAAATCTAAATGCAAATATTTTAAATCTAAATCTAGCATACCTATAGAAAATGCATTTTGATAAAAATATGAATCAATTTGTGTCGGGTAAACTATATTTCCTTTACCATCAGTTATGTACCATGCATTTTCATTAATATATTGTTGATTTGGAAATTCCAGAACACCAGTCAACATAGAAAATGATAAAGACTTAAATAACTGCAATTTAACATCGAATCCTAAGAATGGATGAGCATTACTATTCAACACCAAACTGCTTCCATCATCCATGGCAGCCCACTCTCTATTATACCGACCAATACCAACTTCAACACGATTATTTAAAAACGATCCGTGAATTTCACCATAAACACCAAAACCAATACTATTTGTAAATGGCCAACCACTTAATCCCTCAGCATCTATTGAACCAATTGCATAACTTGATCCATCCCAATGCTTTTTATAACTAAAAGGAAGAACAGAAAAATTCTTATATTTTGAAATGGAACGAACTGTCGAAGGAATTTTTACAGCAAGCGTACTTGAATCAAAAATTGGAAGTCCATTTGAATCCATTAAATAATCATACCACCATGAACCAATATTATATGTTCCAAGTGGATATAAAGGCATTCTCATTACTTCAAAAAAAGCTGTTAACTTATATGAAACATTTTTTCCAAAATCACCAGTAAAATTGAAATTATTATATAGTTCATATCCTTGAGAATTTTCTAGTGGATTATCATAGAAACCAGTACTAATAAAGCCATCTATGCTATCACTAAATTCAAAAGAAGCAGGAAAATCAGAATTATTTGATTCGATTCTATAAGAGAGTCTGTTAAAATCAAAACCGTTTTTATGTTGATATTTGTTGATAAATGAATCAATTGTATTTAATTCTACTTTATCTACAGGAGAAAGATTTTTCTTTTCCAAAGATGCTTTTATCTCATATAAGCTGTCTAAGATATATTTTTCAGTATATGGCTTTAAATTTGACAGATTTTGACATAAACCTTTTTCTTCAGCGGTTTGTAGTACTAGATAAACTTCGTCAGTAATATCGACTGTGCTATGTGTTTGTGCAAATAAATTTACGCAAAACAAGCTAAGTATAATTAAAATTGTATATTTCTTCATTAGAATACAAATATACAACATTTATAAAAAGAAACTCAATAGAAATATTACAATTAACTTTCAACTATTTACTAAGAAATCATTTTATAATAAACTAATAGAATGAACGCAAAAGATTTCGAAGATTATCTGAAAAAGAAATATCCACAGACTAGTTCTTTTTTTTCAGGATTGGCACTTTTTTTTGTTGATGCAATAGTACTTTTATTATGTATCTCGTTGGGTTTTTTTATTGTTAATATTTTTGCAAGAGACTCTATAAACTTTAAATCATTCATTAATTATTCCATATTTCTCCCGTTTGTGCTGTTAGTTTTTGCTAGTATGGGTCTATATCCTGGAATCATGATTCCACCAACTGAAGAAGTAAAGAAATTTTGCACATCTACTTTCTTATGCTTTGCCGGAATAATCTTTTGCATTTTAATAACTGATGTAGAAAATAAGCGCAGTATTGGAAGATTTTTTCTAAAAGATAGCCGGTCTATCTGTATCTCCTTGGCATTTTTTATTTCTTTTCCTATTGCAACAATACTTCTTTCAGCGATGAGAGAATTTTCAAAGAAATTTTTTAGCAAATTCTCTTGGTGGGGAGTTCCTACTGTAATTTATTGTGCTGATAAGAGTGCAGATCTTGTTATAGACAGATTATTAAATAATCCTTACCTTGGTTATCATCCGGCAGTAATTATCGATTCTAACTGTAAAGAAGATTCGTTTTATAAAGATATTCCAATTTATTCACCTGATAATATAGAAATTATTGATGTGATACATAAATTTAACATAAAAACGGCAATCATTTGCGATTATAAAAAAGATTTATCTCCAATTATGACGAAATATAGATATACAATAAGTGTATCAAAATCTCAATCTTCTTTTACTTCCACGCAACAATTAAAAGATATTGCCGGAATAATTGGTTTTTCGTCAATTCATAACCTAACATTTAAGGCCAATTTGTTTTTCAAGCGAATTCTAGATTTGTTTTTAATTATTTTCTTTTTGCCACTACTGATACCGATTTTCTTGATTCTATCTATTTTGGTTAAAATTACCTCAAAAGGTCCTATATTCTACGGGCATAAAAGAATAGGAAAAAATGGAAAAACAATTAAGTGTTGGAAATTTAGATCAATGTATATTGATTCAGAAGAACAGCTAAAAAAAATATTAGCTGAAGATCCTATAAGACGTGAAGAATGGGAACGAGATAGAAAATTTGTAAATGATCCGAGAGTTACAAAATTTGGAAAAATCCTAAGAAAAACAAGTCTTGATGAATTGCCTCAATTAATTAGTATCTTCTTAGGAGAAATGAGTTTTGTAGGACCAAGACCTGTTACTGAAAGCGAACTATCAAAATATGGAGTTTATAGAGATTACGTTCTTTCCGTATCGCCTGGACTTTCTGGTATGTGGCAAATATCAGGAAGATCAGATACTGGTTATGAAGAGAGAATTTCACTAGATACATTTTATATACAAAACTGGTCTATTTGGCTTGATATTTGGATATTAATTAAAACGGTTTGGGTTGTACTTGTAGGAAGAGGAGCATACTAGGTGAAGCGATATATATTTTCGATCATTTTATTTTTGATTTTTGGAGTTGTATTTGCACAAGATTATAAAATTTCAAATGTAACTTACAATATTGAAGGAATTACAAAAATTGATTATTTAAATAATGAGATTTACATAGACAATCAAAAAATTTTTAATACAAAGGATGAAATAGAATCTTATATTTTATTTATAAAACAAGATTTATTGAATCTAAGAAAATTTGATAGTGTTGAAATTTTAACAACAGAATCTATTGATTCTAATACAGAACTTATACACCTTGATCTTGTAATTAACATAAAAGAGAAAAGTCATTTTATCTTAGCACCATATGCATCAGTATTGATACCATTAACAGGATTGGAAATTGTACCAAAACTGAAATTTCAAGATAATAATTTTTTAGGTAGATTAAATATTTTTGAAGCAGAACTTAAATTTACATTTTCAAATAACTTTAAAACATATGAACCAGCATTTTTATTAAATTATGACTTGCCTTTTGTTTTTGGCGATTTCAAAATAAGCTGGATTAACAACCACTATTTAGCATATAAATTTGGACAAAATGGTAATAATTCACCAAACTTTGACCTTGAAACAGGTATTGCACTAGAGAAAAAAATCAACAATATAATAACTGTAAATGGCAAATTTGTACAAAAATTAATTAAAGATTTTAACTTTACAAAATATGGAGATGAAGCCTATGCACAAGAATTTGCAGAAATCTCCGTTCCTATTAATTTATTTAAAATACAAAACCATTATTATGTAACTGATGAGCCATATGCAAACTATGTTTATAATTGGGATTATATTGATAGGAATATCTATATTATTAATGAAAAATTAGTTGTACCAAAATTAACATTTGGAAATAAAATATATTTTAACAATGTCAATTGGAATAATAATTTTAGAAAAGGTGTTTCTTTTGTAATTGATACATCATATTCTTATAATTATGCACTTGCTCAGTTATCATACGGAAAAGCAGTAAGTTATGGAATTAATGCAAATCTGAAAACATTTTATTCTTTTGAAAGAGTTTCTTTACAAACAAACATTTTATTATATTTATATAACAATTCAACAATAAAATTTGATAATTTATTGAGAGGAGTAAGAGATAATCAAACCTATATGGTTTCTTCAGATTATATATGTGAATCAGATAGGCTTATATTGATAAACTTTGATTTACCAATAAAATTATTCTTATTTGATTGGTCGTCTTTCGGATTAAACAAAATGACGAAATTCAATTTTGAAGTACAAGTTTCACCATTTATTGACATTGCATTAACACACAATAAAATCACAGAATCGAACTTTAACTTCTGCGATGGATTTTATGCAGCTGGTTTGGAATTTCTAGTCTATCCAACAAATTGGCCAGAATTAACAGTAAGAGCAAACCTTGGATTTGACTTAGGAAGAACTCTTTTACAATCAAAGATTAATACTTTCTGGAGAGATTCAAGAATTCCAAACTGGGAATTTTATCTAGGATTTGACTTGCACTATTAAAAGTTTTTATCATAAAACAAAACGGATTTTTTTTGACATTTTTCATCAGGAATATTTTTTATAATAATTTGTAAAAGTTCTTTTGAAAAAATCGTATATCCGTTTTTGTATGATAATTCAGCAAGCTTGTAAAAATTATTCCAAA
>JAAZCS010000197.1 GCA_012513125.1 Treponema sp.
GTATATGGAGCGTGGGCAACCAATGGGGCAAAATTATTGTCTTTCATTAATGCATTTAATCTTTCAACATCTTCAAGATTTAGTTCTTTTGATTTTCCACCTCTTGGATTTCGCGTAAAAAAAGCAAATGTGTCAGCACCAACAGCAAGAGCTTCTTTTCCCATTGCCTCAAAACCATCAGAAACCGATTCATGGTAACCAATATGTAATTTATTATTCATTTTTGTCCTTTCTTATTTATCAAGATTATTATAACTGATATTATAACTTAAATATAATAAAAAGTATTATCAGAGTAGGAAATTATGACTTCAATCAAAACTAAAATTGTATGCTCAATGGGTCCAACAACAGAAAATGACGAAATTGTTGAAAAAATGATATTAGCGGGAATGAATATCGCCCGTTTTAATTTTTCTCATGGCGACTACGAATCTCACAAAAGACAAATGGAAAGGGTTAAACGTGTTTCACTAAAAACTGGAATTCCAATTGCGTTGATGATGGATACTAAAGGTCCTGAAATTCGTACAGGAAATACTGTTGATAATAAAGAGATTACTATAAAACAGGGTGAAAAAGTCCTTGTTACAGTGAATGATGAAGTTGTATCTCCTTCAGCAAAAAATTCACTAGCAAAAATATCACTCAATTGGAAAGAACTTCCTCATAAAGTATCAAAAGGAATAAAAATCCTCATAGCGGATGGACTTTTGGAATTGGATGTTGAATCGACAGATGGAACAACTGTTATATGCACTGCAGCAAATACAGCAAAAATTGGCAGCAAAAAGAATGTAAATTTGATAGGAATTCACGCTGGGCTTCCTATTATGAGTGAAAAAGATAAAGCTGACATTGCATTTTGTGTAAAAATGGATTGTGATTTAATAGCAGCAAGTTTTGTAAGTTTTGCTTCAGAAGTTCATGAAATTCGACATTATATTGAATCGCTTGGCTCTAATATGAAAATTATTGCTAAGATTGAAAATGAAGAGGGACTTGACAACATAGCAGAGATTGCAGAAGCTGCAGACGGTATTATGGTTGCCAGAGGTGACCTTGGAGTTCAACTTCCTACAGAGCGAATACCTTTGACACAAAAGCATATTATCAACGAATCGCGAATAAAAGGCAAACCGGTTATTACTGCGACACAAATGCTTGATTCAATGATCAACAACCCTCGTCCTACAAGAGCAGAATTAACTGATGTTGCAAATGCAATTTTTGATGGAACAGATGCAGTTATGCTTTCTGGAGAAACTGCAAATGGTTCTTATCCAGTTGAATCTGTTGAAACAATGGCAAAAATTGCAAAAACAGTTGAGGACAGCAAGGATTATTGCAAAAGAATAAAAGAAATGATTCCTGAGCAAGAAGGTCTCATCTCCATGGGCAAAGTAATGGCAAAAATGGCATACATGACTGCAGACCAGATAAAAGCGATGGCTATTCTTGTTCCAACCCTAAGCGGACATACAGCAAGAATGATTAGCACTTTTAGACCCGAACAATCAATTATTGCAGTAACTCCAAAAGCAAGTGTACAGCGACAACTTTTATTAAACTGGGGTGTCATACCACTTTTAGTTCAAAAAATTGCCAGCGACAGCGAAGAAATGATTCAAAATGCGTTAAAAATCACTCTCGACAAAGGTCTAGTTCATCAAAGCGAAAGAATAGTTCTATGCGCAGGAATTCCTCTTGCAAGTCCTATCCCTGTAAATACAATCAGAGTTTTATTAGTTGGAAACGTTTTAGCAAGAGGCCGTTCGGGAGGTTTCAATTCCTCATCAACAAAAGTGTCCGGTCGAATAGTAAAAGCCTCAACACCAGATGAAGCCATAATTGAATTGAGACATAAAAAAGGCGAAATATTACTTTGTCCAGAACTAAATGAATCATGGATACCAATTCTAAGAATAATCGAAGGCTTAATTGTTATCGGTTCTTCAGAGCTTCATTCAGACACAATCAATCTTGTAAATAAAAACCTAGTCTGGATAACAGAAACGGGTTCAACAACAGCATCAATAGAAACCGGATTAACAGTAACCATAGATGGAAAAGAACTGCTTGTATATGAAGGCTTAAATTAAAAATAAAGTATAGACAAAAAGACAAAATAGTGTCTTTTTATCTATTCTAAGTTTATAAACTTTCTTATTTACTGTCCGCTCTCGCGTACGAATTGCTCTCCGTCGCAAGTTGAAACTTGCTCTGTCGTTCAATTTCAAAGTTTAATTAATATTTTTTCCATAAAAAAAACCGTCCTGCTCTCGCAAGACGGTTTTTATACTTAAATATTAATTAGCAATTTTCTGAAAAATATTTAATAGTTCTAACCATCTGTGATGTGTATGAGTTTTCATTATCATACCAAGAAACAACCTGTACTTGGAATGTATCATCAGATATTTTAGAAACCATAGTCTGAGTTGAATCAAACAAAGAACCAAAACGCATTCCGATTACATCAGAAGAAACGATTTCGTCTTCATTATATCCAAAAGATTCTGTTGCAGCAGCTTTCATAGCAGCATTGATAGATTCTTTTGTTACATCTTTACCTTTTACAACTGCAGTCAAAATTGTTGTTGAACCAGTTGTTACAGGAACACGCTGTGCTGAACCGATAAGTTTTCCGTTTAATTCTGGAATTACTAAACCGATAGCTTTTGCAGCACCTGTTGAGTTAGGAACGATGTTTGCAGCACCAGCACGTGAACGGCGAAGATCACCTTTGTGCTGAGGACCGTCAAGAATCATCTGATCACCAGTATAAGCATGGATTGTAGACATAATTCCACTCTGGATTGGAGCCAAATCATTAAGAGCTTTAGCCATTGGAGCCAAGCAGTTTGTTGTACAAGAAGCAGCTGAAATGATATTGTCGTTCTTTGTAAGAGATTTATGATTTACATTGAATACAACTGTTGGTAAATCGTTTCCTGCAGGAGCAGAAATAACTACTTTCTTAGCACCAGCATCAATATGAGCCTGTGATTTTGCTTTTGAAACATAGAAACCTGTACATTCAAGAACAACATCTACTCCAAGTTTTCCCCATGGAAGTTCAGCAGCATTAGCTTTTGCATAAATTGTAATTTCTTTTCCATCAACAATGATAGAACCTGGTACTTTTACAGTTTTTCCGTCTTCTTCTAATACAGCTTCTTTATAAGCTACAGTGTGTTTTCCTTCACCAATTCTTCCAGCGAATCCGCCCTGAGCTGTATCATATTTAAGAAGATGAGCAAGCATTTTTGGGCTTGTAAGATCATTGATAGCAACTACTTCATATCCATCAGCATCGAACATTTGTCTGAATGCTAGACGTCCAATACGTCCGAATCCATTAATAGCAACTTTTACCATTGTTATATTACTCCTATAATTTAATTCAAAATTATTTTATAATATGTTTATTACGATTTTTTGTCAATGTATCCGCTATCTTCAAGATATTTACGTCTTGTAATAACAAGGTTTATTAACTCTTGATACATGTTAAAATCGACTTCCAAAGCTATTGGAAGAATAAAATACTCAGTTTCATCACAATAACGTTCAATAAAGGCAGGATCTGTTACAAATCCAAGGCTAATCATATTGCTAATTCTGTCTGCACACTTTAAGACCTTAGCTTTTTGACTACCTTTATCGATTATATTTCGTAAATATTCCTTTTTATCCTGTCCATCTTTTTTAGTGACTTCCAATACTAATTGATAAACACTTTCACCTTCATCATCTGCAGTTCTAATCAAAGATTCATCAAAATTTGGAATATCTTCTATTGTATCGTGAATGCATGATGCTTTTAACAGCACAGAATCAATATATCCGTAGTCAATTAATACTGCCATTGTATCCATTTGATGACGGAACATATTTCCACCGGCATGACGTGCCTTTCCAATAAGAGCAGTTGCCAGCTGCATATAAGGAGCCAAATTAATTCCTTGCAATTGCAACATATGCTGATTATCCATTTTTTCTGGTTTCTCAGTATTCATTTCATAATGACGTTTCATTTTGCTTTTCATTCAACTCCTATCACATATAGAATAAATTATTAAAAAATTACAAGCTGTTAATATATCCTTCTAGTTTTTCAATTTTACGTTTTGATTCTTCTAAATGAATCTTCTCAGCTTCAACTAATGAAGAATCTGCATGTTTTGCAAAATTTCCATTCAATTTTGATTCACTTCTTGATGCGTATATTTTTTCTGTGTCCAATGTCTTTTGAAATCTGGCGAGCAATTGTTCCTTATTAATATTTTCATCAACAAGAATAAAAGCTTCAAATCCTTTTCCTACAGAACCTATTGATGAACTTGGTTTATTATCTACAAAATCAATCTTTGCAACACCTGCTAAAAGCTGAATCATTTCAACTTTTTCTCTGCATAATTCTGCATCGCTACCTTTTTCAATTAAAATAGCAA